>NZ_JBJDRF010000038.1:0-49376 GCF_044987305.1 Novosphingobium sp. ZW T3_23 | reverse complement strand
CCGATAAAAACCCATCACAATGACAAAGGGCACAACTGTGCCCCAAAAGAGGGCCCTCGCAGGCCCTCTTCGCGTTCCAAAAGAACGCAACAAAGCCGCACGCGGGGTGGAGCAGCCCGCCGTCCAGGCCGACACAGTCGCAATGGACAACAAACACGCTTCCGGGCTGAAAACATCAGCCCCAATGGTGACGCGGGGTGGAGCAGCCCGGTAGCTCGTCAGGCTCATAACCTGAAGGTCGTAGGTTCAAATCCTACCCCCGCAACCAAAGCAAGCCCAATGCAACCGTCCAGCTACGGACAGGACCGTCGATCCGCGATAAGCGTCCGTTGAAGACCGTCTTACGGTTCAACGCTGCGCTGGGTACCCAGGCTGTGAAGATGGACGCATACTAAAGCCTACTGCTTCCCTTGATCTTCAATCTACCCATTACAGAATGAGTTCTACGAGGTGGCCTCTCAGGGCGGATCAAGCTTTGTGAAGGTTGCGCTTCCGATCGGGCCCGCGATCATGTTGGGCCTGTGGTTTTGGTTCACGGCCTTGTTATTCGTGAGCAGGAAAGGCCCACCTCTACACATCGCAGCCTTTTAGCCTGCTGCCGGTTTGACGGACACCGAGATAAGGTGTTTTCATCAACCGGAGAGCATCGATGCAACGAAGGAAGTTCAGCCGCGAGTTCAAGCTTGAGACGGTAAGATGGTGAAGGAGAGGGGGGGAG
The DNA here is from genome assembly GCF_044987305.1 of Novosphingobium sp. ZW T3_23. Lineage (NCBI taxonomy): Bacteria > Pseudomonadati > Pseudomonadota > Alphaproteobacteria > Sphingomonadales > Sphingomonadaceae > Novosphingobium > Novosphingobium sp. ZW T3_23. Next base: position 48,658 of record NZ_JBJDRF010000038.1, on the reverse strand, counting down.
CGGTTGCACAAGCCGCCCGCGATCTTGATGTGCATGAGAATGTGCTGCGCAAATGAGTTCGGGAGTTTGCGGCCGACAAGCAGGATGCCATTACTGGGCATGGCCAGATCAAGGCCGAGCGCAGGAGATTCAGCACCTGCGTCGGGAGGTGGCTAAGCTCAAGGCGGAGCGCGATATTGTAAAAAGCCGCCGCCTACTTTGCGAAGACTCGATATGAGGTTTACTTTCATCCCGAGCATCTAGGGATCTGGCCGGTGTCGTGCCTTTGCGCAGCTCTCGGTGCCTTGCGTAGTGGCTTTCATGCCTGGCTGGTGTGTGCCCCATCGGCCCACGCCAGAAGTGGCATCGAAGTGGGGCGCTAGGCCAGGATAAGCTTGACGCTGAGCACCGGGCCTATGGCGCGAGGCGGGACTGGCATGAGGTACTGGCGGACGGTGTGGATTGCGGTCTGCATCGCATCGAGTGCCTGATGCGCCAGCAGGGATTGCGCGCCAGACCGCGCCGGCGTGGCCTGCCCAAAGATTATGGCGAAAAGTCAGTGGTCGCGGCCAACGATCCTGGATCGTCAGTTCGTCGCCGATGCGACTAACCAAAAGTAGGTGGCAGACTTCACGTATATCTGGACCGGCCAAGGTTGCCTCTATGTTGCGGCGGTCATCGACCTGTTCTCGCGCCGTGTCGTGGGCTGGTCGATGAGCGCGACCATGACGGCCCAACTGGTTGCGGATGCTATAATGATGGCCATATGGCGCCGGGGCAAACCCGATACCTGCTCCATCATTCGGATCAGGGCAGCCAATATACCAGTGAGCAGTTCCGGCGCCTGATGCCAGAGCCGACGTGTTCGATTATATAGAGCGTTTCTACAATCCCACCAGCAGGCACTCGACCCCAGGCTATCTCAGCCATATCGACTTCGAACGCCGGGCTGGGGTAGCCCAAAGAACCTTATCTCAATGTCCATCAAACTGACAGTAGGCCAGACCGACGCACAGTCATCATGAGTCAATCAATTACGGGACAAGAAGTTGAGCGACCGTCGAATTGACCCACTTACCGACCTCTGTCGATTGCGAGGCGAAAGTGGTCGCCGCGCCAAGAGCGGGGTGGCTTTTTTTGTTCGGCCTCAATGGGAAAACCGGTCAAGGTCAGCCTTTCGCTGCTGCATTTGTAATCGGCAGGGGCGCTGCGGTCGGAAAGATGGCCTGCTTTCCTTGCTTCCTCTCCGGCTCAGGCACCGCATGAAAGCAGGCTCTAGATTCGCTTCAGGCGCGCTTCGTCGGGGCTTACCTCGTATCTGACCAGGCTGCGGACGCCGCCGCCGGGCTTCTCTACTTGGTCCATCACCCTGACGTCCGTGGTCCAGGCGCGGGGGGTGATGTCGAAGACCTGGTAGCCGCGCCGGTCAGTGTAGAGGTCGAAGTTGGGATTGTTTTCGAGGATGTGCGCGAAGCCTTCGTCGCCACGGCCGTTGCCGCCCGACGAGATCGAGGTGGCGAGGAATTCTACGGCCACGGCCTTGCCTTCGGGTTCCTCGTCGCGCTCGGGCACGATTCCGGCGGCGTGCTTGTGGTGGTCGCCGGTGGCGATGACGACGTTGGTGAGGCCGTGGCGCTTGATGCTTTCGCGCAGGCGGGCCTTCGCCGGGCGGTAGCCGTCCCACAGGTCCGTCTCGAAGACGGGGCGCGCCGCGCCCGGCGCGCGCACGTCGAAGGGCATGACGATCACCTGCTGCGCAAGCAGGTTCCATGTCCGGTCGTTGCCAAGCCCTTCGTCGAGCCAGGCTTCCTGCATGTGGCCGAGCATTTCCGGGCTGGCGTGAGCCTCGGGCGTGCAGGTCTCGGCACGGGCCACGTCGTTGCAGGACTGGTCGGTGCGGTAGCTGCGGGTATCGAGGACGTGGGTGCGCAACAGGCGGCCATAGTCGAGGCGGCGATAGGCGGTGATCCCGGCCGCGCTCGGCATCTGGGAACGGCGCAGGGGCATGTTCTCGTACCAGGCCTGGTATCCTGCCATGCGGCGCAGCAGGAACGCCTCGGGCGGCGTGCCGTCCTGATCGTAGTCGCCCGCCCAGTTGTTGTCGACTTCGTGGTCGTCGAACGAGGCGGCGAAGGCGCAGGCGGCGTGGGCCGCTTGCAGATGCGGGTCCGACTTGTACTGCGCGTAGCGGCGGCGATAGTCGTCGAGGCTGTAGATCTCGTCGCCGTGGTGGCTGCGCACCGCGCCTTTCCCGCCGCTGGCACCCGCTGGCCGACCGGCGCCTTCGTAGATGTAGTCGCCATAGTGGAATACGAGGTCGAGGTCCGGCTCGCGCGCGAGGGCGCCCCAGGCGTCGTAGAAGCCCGCCTCCCAGTGCTGGCACCCGGCCACGCCGATGCGCAGCCGGTCGAGCGCGGCTCCGGCTGCGGGCGCGGTGCGGGCCAGGCCTACCGGGCTGACGTCGCTCCCCAGGACCGAGAAGCGATACCAGTAGTGGCGATGCGGCAGGAGCCCGCCCACTTCGACATGGACCGAATGGCCCAGTTCGGGCCGCGCCAGCGCCTCGCCCTTGCGCACCACCCGAGCGAAGCGCTCGTCCTCGGCGACTTCCCAGGAGACGGGCACCACCATCTGAGGCATTCCGCCATGCTCGCCCAGCGGATGCGTTGCCAGCCGGGTCCAGATCACGAAGCCGTCCGCCCACGGATCGCCCGAGGCGACGCCGAGCGTGAAGGGATTGGCGCCGAGCGGACGGGTCAGCACGGCCGCATGGGCGGGCAGTCCCGACAGCAGTAGCAGGCCGGCACCCGATTTCAGAAGCGAACGACGATCGATGGTCATGGGAGCGATGTCCTGTTCAGAGAGCGGGCATGGGCGCGGGTGCGGAGCCCGTTTCGGGATCGTAGGCGGGGTTGGTCGGGTCCTGCGGGCGGGGATCGCCTTCGCCGGGTTTGGCGCTCTCGGTCCAGGCGCGGGTCAGCAGGTCGCGCAGCATCGCCGCGCCCGCAGCGCTGCGACGATAGACGAAATCGCGCCCCTCGCGGCTTTTCGGGTCGGCAAGAACCTTGCGCTTGTCGAGGTCGAAGATCTTTTCGACGTCCGCATTGCTCTCGTTGAGGAAGGTGAGGACGTGCTCGAACAGGTCGCCCTCCTGCCGTGCGGGCGCATCGATGCGCTTCGCGAAGTTCTCGGGCTGGAGGTCTATCGCGTCGGCATAGCCGATCTCGAAGGCGCCGTGGATGCCGCCGCCGGTCGCGTAGCCTTTGGGATTGGGGCCGACCCAGCCCTCGCAATGGATGCTGACGTGGTGGGGCTGGGTGCCGTCGCCGATGTAGTGAGACATCCACGCGGTGTAGAAGGCCAGCGTCTGCTCGATGTTCGCGGTCGGCTCTCCGCGCATGCGCTTCCAGCGCAGGCTGCGCATGCCCGCGACGATGCGTCCGTAGCCTTCCATGATCGCGTAAGGCATCGTGCCGGTCCAGCGCACGTTGAGACGCTCGGCAGCCTTGGGGTCGATTTTCCGCACGCGCTCATGCTCACGATAGAGGGCCAGCACGAAGGCATAGCGCGAGCGTGGGACAGGTTTAAGAAACTGGAGACGTTCCACGAACCAGGTGTGGTTGGGATCTTCGTCGATCTTGGAGAACGGCTCGGAAGACGAGCGCCAGCTGTCGGGCGCGCCTGCTTCCTCGCCGATGAACTCGGCATATTTGCGCAGGAACACCGGTCCGTCTTCCGGCAGCGCATCGAGCGCGGCATGGTCGATCACGGCATGGCCGCGTCCGCCCCAGGCAAGCGCGGGGGCGGCGTGGATGCTCGCGGCGAGAGTGAGGGCGAGAAGCAGCTTTCTGCGCATCGGATAGGGCTTTCGATAAACGGCAAAGGGCGGGACGGGCACGATGGTCGCGCCCGCCCCGCCGCTCTGGTCAGGATCAGAAGTTGTACGAGATGCCGACGTAGGCGCGGCGGCCCGAGTAGATCGAGCTGGTCAGGCGGTCCTTGGTGTCGTTGCCGAGGTACTGCCACTCGTGCGACTTGGTCAGGTTGATGATCGAGGCGGTGAGCATCAGCCCATCGCGGATTTCGTAGGAGGCGTTGAGGTCCACCTGCTCGTATGGCGCGGTATAGGTGTTGAGGCCCGAGGACAGGCCGCCCACCACCGTGCCGCGGCGGTTGTACGAGGCGCGCAGCAGCAGGCGGCGGGTCTCGTAGAAGACCGAGGCGTTCCACTGCGTCTTCGCGCTGCCGACCAGCGGCGAGGTGCCCACCTTCTGTCCATCCAGCGTGACGTCCGCCGTCGAGGTATCGTTGTAGGTGAAGTTCACTTGCGCGCCGAGGCCGAAGGGCAAAGTGTGCTGCGCGTAGATTTCCACGCCCTGCGATACCGCGTCCGAACCGTTGGCGACGGTGGAGTAGGATTCGATCAGCACCTGCTGGCCCGCCACGTCACGCGTCACGTCCATGACCAGCGGCACGATGAAGTTCGACACGTCCTTGCGGAAGGCGGTGGCGCCGACCACCGAGCCGGGGCGGAAGTACCATTCCACGCCCACGTCGTACTGCCATGCCTTGAAGGCGTTGAGCTGCGAGTTGCCGCCGCTGCCCGACCAGCCCGCGAACTCGCCGAACTGGTCGCGGTCGAAGGCATAGGCTTCCGACTTGTAGGTGAGCGAGCGCGCACCGGCGAGGTCGGAGATGGATGGACGCGAAACCACCTTGGCCACCGCGCCGCGCACCAGCAGCGTGGGGGTGACGTCATAGGAAAGGTTGAGGCTGGGCAGCACGTCGGTGTAGCTCTTGCGCTCGTTGAGGCGCACGTTCTCGATCACTTCGCGCTGGTTCAGCGGCAGCACCTGGCAGTTGCCGTCCGCGCCGAGCGGGCGGTTCGGGTCGAACGGGCCGCCCGGTCCATCGACGCAGTAGTCGACGAGGTACTGGAGGCGGTCCGAGGTTTCGTCGCGCTGGATGGTCTTGACCACGCGCACACCCAGGTTGCCGCGCAGGCCGCCGGTCGCGAAGTTGGCCTGGGCATAGCCGCCCAGCGCCTCTTCCGAGAGGTTGTAGACGTTGTTCGGCTCGGGCTCGCGCACCGAGGGGCCGTAGCGCTCGTTGATGATATCGAGGTAGCGCTTGAAGTCGACGCCGGGATAGAGGTTCGCGCTGAAGCCGCCGTTGATGTTGCCCATCGGCTTGTCATAGAAATATTCGGGCTGCGCGACGGCGCCCGCGGGCGTGTTCTGGTAGCGGATCTTGTTCGCGGCATCGGCATACCACTCGTTGCGCCCGGTCTCGCGGTGCACTTCGAGCTTGCGCCACTTGCCGCCCAGCTGGATCGAGCGGAGGAAGCCGCCGTCGAACTGGCGCGTCAGGTCCAGCTGGACGTAGGGCTGGTCGATCTTGCTGTTGGTGAAGCTGGAATTGGTGCCGCCGATGTCGATCTGGGCCACGCCGTTCATCAGGTTCTGTTGCAGCTCGGGCGAGAACTCCATCGCCACGCCCTTGCTGGAAAGATCCCAGGCGCTGAGGAAGTTGCCGTTCTGCTCCTGGCCCACCACCGTGATGCGCGGTTTGGCGGCTACCTGGAAGCGCATGGAGGGGCCGCCCTTCGATGCCGTCTTGCCGACTTTCAGCAGCGCCTCGAAACGGTCCAGCTTGTAGCGCGCTTCGCCCTCGAACGTCTGCGAATGCTGCTTTTCCTTGGAGTAGTACCCGGTCAGGCGCGGCGTCTCCATCGTGCACATCGGGGTATTGGCCAGGCACGGCGCGCCCGGAACGGCGAACGTCGCGGACTTCATGACCGTGCCGCTCTTGTCGAACTGGGCGTCGCTGAAGAACTTGCCGTAGCCCCACTCGGGGATCGTCAGCTGGTTCATCACGTAGTCGCTGCTGTATTCGAAGCGGAAGTAGTTCGCGGTCAGCGTCAGCGTGTCGGTGGGGCGGAACTGCGCCGTCGCCTGGATGCCGAAACGCTCGCGGTCCTGGTCGAAGACTTCGGCGCGGACCGACTGCGGGGCCCAGTAGCCGGTGTAGTGGTCGCCGCCAACCGTGCTCTGGCCGCCGCCGGTCCAGTAGGACCCCGCCGCATCGTTGGCGATGGGATTGCCGTTGACGTCGGTGGCGCGCTCCAGCACCTGACCGTCAGCGCCGCGATCGCTCCACCAGCGCCAGGTTCCGGCGGTGGAGCGCATCTCGCGGTTGGTGCGCTTCTGGTAGACGCCGCCGATCAGGAAGCCGATCGTCTCGTCCTCGTTCTTCCACGAATATTGCGCACCGATCTGCGGCTCGAACTTGTCGCTGTTGTCGGAGTAGGTGCCCTCCGCCGAGATGAATCCCGAACCCGAGGGGACATCGAACGGACGCCGGGTGTTGAGGATGATCGTGCCGCCGATGCCGCCTTCTTCCAGACGCGCTTCGGAGGACTTGTAGACCTCGGTGCTGGCGATGAAGTTGGCGGGCAGCATCACGTAGTTGAACGAGCGCTGCGGGTCGCCGCTGTCGGCCCCGGCCAGGAAATTGCCGTTGAGCAGGGTCTGGGTCAGGCCCGGCTGCAAACCACGGATGCTGACGCGCGACCCTTCGCCGCCGTCGCGGGTGATGACCACGCCGGGCATGCGCTGCAAGGCGTCGGCCACGTTCTTGTCCGGGAACTTGCCGATGTCTTCTGCCGTGATCACCTCGACGAAGGCATTGGCCTCGCGCTTCTGCTGGAGCGCCTGCTCGATGGATTCGCGGTAGCCGGTGACGACGATATCGGGATCGGCTTCGCCCTCAGGCGCCGCAGCAACGGGCGCGTTTCCCACCGTATCCTGCGCGAGTGCAACGACCTGCCCGTCGTCGCCCACCACGCGCAGGCCGGATCCGGCGATGAGGCGGCCGAGCGCTTCCTGCCGGGTCATCGCGCCGCGTACCGCAGGGGCAGTCATGCCCCGGATTTCGGCGGCGGGATAGACGATCTTGACCTTGGCCTGCTTGGAGAACGTAATCAGCGCCTGGCCCAGGGCCTGCGAGGGAACGTCGAAGTTCACGGTCGCCGCCAGCGCGGGACTGGCGACCAGCGCCGTCGAGGCCGCAAGTGCGGCGAACAGAGAATTGTAACGCAAGGACATCGAAACTTACCCCCGACATGGCGCACCGTCTGCGCCATTCGAAGGGCATGACGGGATCGGGGCCGGTTGCCTCCAAGTCAGGGGAGAATATTTTTTCGCCTGGGAAGTTCGCGTAAGAACCCGTCGTAAGAAAATCCGTCGTCCCGGACTTGATCCGGGACCGCTGGCCGTGACCGGCCCACCTTTCGGCAGGGCGCGTTTCCACAAGGGTGCGCCTAAAGAACTGCCAGCGGTCCCGGATCAAGTCCGGGACGACGGAGGGCTCAGCGGACCAGTTCGAAACCGTTCGCGGTAGGCACGATACGCGCATCCAGGCTCAGCGAAACCGCCTGGAGGAACTGGTCCGGACGATCGAGATCGAAGCGACCGCCGATCTTTTCGCGTGCGAGATCGGCGCTGGCGACAGTGATCTTGCGCGTCAGGTGACGGTTGAATTCGGCAGCGGCGGCGGCGACGGATTCGTCGAGGAAGACGATTTCACCCATGCGCCACGCCATCTGCGATGCCACTTGCTCGGAACTGCGCGCTTCCAGCCTGGGCGCCATGTCGGCAGCCATCACGATCGTTTCGTTGCGCCGCAAGGTCAGTTCGCGGCCTCCATCCGGCAGGCGCAGCGCCGCGCCGTCCACCAGGGTCAACTCCGCCCGACCGCCCGCGATCCGGGCATCGAACAACCCCGGCGCCAGCGGCAGGGAAGCATCGCCGGCATGCAGCACCGCGCCGTCCTCTCCGCCGGATCGGATGTCCAGCGCCACTTCTCCGCGATCGAGCCGCAGGATCCGGTCGCCACTGCCGAACCGCCATGACAGCGCGCTGTCGGTGTTGAGGTAGGCCACACTGCCATCGGGCAGCGCGACGCGGCGCGTCTCTCCCACTTTCGTCGCCGCGCTGTCCCAGGCATAGGCGCGCTCGGCCAGGAAGCCCGAACCGAGCGCTGCGACGGGCAGCGCCACGGCGGCGAACTTCAGCCATTGGCGGCGGCTGGCCTGCACGGCGGTGTTCGGAACCTCGACCAGAGGCCCCCCCCCGGTGCGCATCGCCTCCCACTGGCCGACGATGCGCGCATAGGCGACTGCGTGCGCGGGATTGCTCGCGCGCCAGGCCTCGAACTCGTCGACGCGCGCGGTGCCGGCGTCGAGCGCGGCGAACCAGCGCGACGCTTCGGCCAGCAGGGCGTCCTGACCCAGGGGATCTTTCGAGTTCGTCATCTTACCGGAGTGCCGTGTCTTGTGCTTCTTTACGCGGTGCTGGGCGGTTCTGAAACGAGGGCGTCCGCGCTCCGATGCTCGCTCGTACCTATACAGCCTCTTGCGAGTCAGAGAAGTATCTTCTCTCGCGCCGCTTCCGGGCATGTGCCGGGGTACGGTTCTTCGGCGGATCGATCCTGCGGCGTCAGCGCATGGGTCAGCAGTTCCACGGCGCGGGCCAGGCGCTTTTCGAACGTCGAGATGCTGATGCCGAGGTCGCTGGCGATCTCGCGCGGTGTTTCTTCCGCGAAGCGGCGGCGCACCAGCGCGATCCGGCACCGTTCCGGCAAGGCCGCAATGGCGTGCTGCACGCGCGCCATCTGCGTGCGCGCGGCGACGACGCGGAAGGCATCGGGCATATCGTCGGCCACGTCCAGCGCCGCCGGCGCGGGCAGCGCCTGCATGGTCACCACGCGCCCCTGCCGCATCCGCTCGATCGCCTGGTTGCGGATCATGCGCATGACGTAACCCGGCGGTTTGGCGATCGCGCTCCAGCCGCCCAGCGTGAACAGCTTTACGTAGATTTCCTGAACGATGTCGCCGGCTTCCTCGTCATTGCGGACGATCCTGCGCGCATAGTCCAGGTAGCCGCGTTCGTGAGGCAGGACCTCTTCAACGAACCAGCGGTCAATCGGGCGGACATGGGGCGCGGTCACGATGAAAGGCTCGGCAATGAAGGAATTGTGCGCCGCGCCTAGGGCATGAAAATGTACCTTTTGCGACATGGACGGCCGAATTGAGCCGTCCGCCGATCATGGGCCGACGAGGTTTCGACCTTGCGGCATGACAACGACCGCGCGGCGCCGTTGCAGGCGGCGCGAAAGACGGCGGATGTCTCTGCTTACCTTGTTCCAGGCCATCCAGGTTCCGGTCGCGCAGACCAGCGTGACGGCGGCCAGCAACGGCAGCACGATGAAATCCCACCACGGGCGTTTGCGCAGCACGGGAAAGTCCAGGCTGTGCAAGCCATCCTGTAACCAGCGGAAACCCCGCCCGTTGCGATCGAAAGCACGCAGGATCCGGCCGCTGGTGCGGTCGATGTAGAGCCGCGTCTTCTCTCCATCCGCCAGCACCACGCGCCAGACCGGAAGCGGTGCGGCGAAGCGGTGGCGGTAATAGTAGGCGTCCTCCTGCGACAGCAGCTCCAGGGATGCGATGGCCGGCTGCCCCGAAAAGGCAGCACGCAGTTCGCCCGAGGTCAGCGAGGATGCCTTGCCCTGGGCGTCGAGGCGCTGCGCCCGGCCGTTGGCCTTGGACGCGATCAGGAATGTTCGGCCACCCAGCGGCGCGGTTTCGATCCGCAGGGTATCGTTCGGAAGATCGTGCAAGGCGGACAGCGCCTGCCGAACGTCGCGCCATGGCATCGGCCCGGCCAGCCTCTCGCGCTCGGCAAATCCACCCGCGCTGTCGAGGAACCCCCAGGGGTTCATGGAGAAGAGGCCGCTTGCCACCCAGGTCAGGGTCAGCAGTCCGAAGAACAGCCCGAAGACATGGTGCCACCACCACAGCCCCTTGTAGGGCGACCCGATCCGGCCGTCGCGCTTTCGGCGCATACGGGCGATGCCGGCCCAGATGCCCGTCACCGTGAGAAAACATCCCGCAAGCGAGGTCCAGACGACCACTTCGTTCCACAGCGCACCGTTCTGCCGCAGCATCGTGGGGTAGAGCCAGTGCGGCACCGCGCCCAGCCAGCCCCAGAAGCGCTGGAAGCGCGTCGTTTCCTGCACGACTTCGCCGGACCCGCCTGAAATGTAGATCTCGGTTCCGGCGTCGTCGGCGAAGTCCACCCGGTAGAGCGGCGCGTTGCGCCGGTAGGTTTGCACGGTCCATTGGTCGATCCCGGTTTCCACGGGAGCGGCAGGCTTGCCCGCGATGCCGTGACCATTCGCGAAATCCTGCGCGATCCTGCCGATCTCCTGCGGATTCGGCGTGGCCAGCGCCCTGCCGCTCGTCAGATCGAAGGCGGCAGGGATCGCGCGCATCTGCGGGATCGCGCGGTCGGTGGGTTCACCGGGCACGACCCGCAGGACCGGACGCCCGGCCAGCATCTCGATGCGGGCGGACGAGATCGGCGTCTCCGGTGCCATGTCCACGGCGTCGAAGCTGGCGGACGGCGGCAGATGCAGTGGGGCAAGGCCCTGCACTTGTGCGGAAGGCTCCAGCCTCGGATAGTCCACATAGATCATCACGAAGCCCGAGAGGCACCAGATCGTCATCAGCAGGCCGACGAAGACGCCGAGCCAGCGATGAAGGACAAGGATCGGGCGCGGCAGCAGGCTGCGTGAGCGCTTCTTTCGAGGATGGGGCCGAGGCTGGAGTGTACTCATGGCCTCAGAAGCTCAGGCCGTAGCTCATCCGCAGCGTGCGCGGCACGCCCCGGCTGAAGTAGAGGAAGCGGCTGTTGCTGCCGTCCAGCGCGCCCTGGTCGGTCACCGCCGACTGATAGCCGCGTGTTGCATATTCCCGGTTGAACAGGTTCTCGACATTGACGCCGAAGCGGTTCCGGCGTGCCGCACCGTCGACGTAGAGGTAGGCCCCGGCGTCCACCAGCGCGTAGTTGCCATAGTTCCGGCGGCCGAAGCCCGAAGCGGTGGACCAGACGTCGCCGATCCAGTTGAGCGAGAGATTGGCGCCAAACGGCAGGTCTTCCGGTGCATAGGCAAAGGTACCCTTCGCGTATTGCCGGGGATTGCGGTCAAGCTGGGTGGACGATGCCTTCTCCCGCACGCGGGCGTAAGTATAGCTGGCATTGATGCTCCAACCCCCGGCCATCTGCGCCGTCAGTTCGAATTCGCCGCCTTGCGAGCGGACCTTGCCGTCGAGGTTGGCGTAAGTGCCGTTCGGATAGGCCGGATTGTCGTAATCGTAGTCGATCATGTTGGTGATGCGGCGATTGAAGTAGGTCGCCTTCCAGCCCAGCGTGACCGCGCCCGCCGGGAAAATTCCGCCCGCGGAGAGGTTGAGGTTGAGGCTCTGCTCCGGGCTCAGGTTCGGGTTGCCGATCTCGCAGCAGGGGTCGTTGCCATAGAGCTGCGAGGCATCCGGAAGTACGAAGGAAGTGCCGCCGTTCGCCTCGACATAGAGCGGGTCGGCAAAGTCGTAGCGGCCGGACACGTTCCAGATCGTCTTCTTCGCCCCGTCCGTGCGGTTGTAGCGCAGGCCCGCGGCAAGGCGGCCCTTCGAGGAAATCTCGTCGGTGGTACGGACCTGGAAAATCCCGGCATGGACCTGCTCGCTGGTCGGCGCGATCAGCAGCACGTCGTCACGCCCGCTGAAGTTCTGGAAGTCGTAGCCCAGCAGGTATTCGAGGCCGGGATGGAGATGCAGCTTGACCACCGCGCTGCCGCCCCAGTCGCGATAGCCCCAGAACGTGCCTGCCGGGTAGATCACTTGCGGTTGCAGGTCGGGAAGCGAATTGCGGATCTGGACGTAGGCGGTCTTCCAGTCATGGAAATAGCCCTTGAGGAAGAACTGCACGGCATCGCTGCCGGTGTAATCGAGGCGGACGCTGGCGATTTCCTCGTTGCGATCGTTGCGGCTCTCGCGGATGCGCGTGGGCGAGAGGTTGTCGAGGTTGGCCTCGGTGTGCTGGTATTGGGCATTGAGCGCCAGATCGGGGGCGAGGTCGTACTGGTACTTGAGACCCGCCGACCACAAGTCGTAGCCGAGATGACGATCGGTGAGGCTGGGCTGATAGGCGCTGTAAGGCGTGTAGCCTTCCGAACGGTTGTGCGAGGCATAGGCCACGAAGCGGTGCTTGGCCGCCGCGCCGCGCAAGTAGCCATCTACCGTGGTGCCGCCCCATGAATCCACCGAGGCATTGACCTGGCCGTTGAAATCGTCGGTGAAGCCGCGCGTCACCACGTTGATGACACCCGCCGAAGCCTGCGTGCCGTAGAACAGGCTCTCCCCGCCGCGCAGCACCTCGATACGCTCGATCATGCTGGCAGGAAGCGTGTCGTTGGGCGATGTTCCGCCATAGAGGCGGTTGTTGAGGCGGATGCCGTCCATCGTCCAGAGCACGTCCTGCGTGCGCGAACCCTGAAGCGACACATCGACGTAAGTGAACGGCCCGTTGCGGGCGCGGATGTAGAGGCCCGGCACCGATTCCAGCGCCTTGACCACGTCTACCGCGCCGCTGTCCTTGATCTGCTTTTCGCTCACGGTCACCACGTCGTTGCCGTAGCGGGAAAGCTCCTGCGGCAGCGTTTCCTCAAGGCTGGTGCCGGTGACGACGATGGCCCGATCCTCACCGGCGTCTTCACCGGTTTCCTCGGCACAAGCCTGCGTGTTCCAGGCAAGACCAAGCGCCACGGCAAGCGCCGTGTGCGAAATTGTAGCGAACTTCATCTCATTCCCCTGTCGAGCGCCATGCGATCCGAAGCAGGGGTCTGCCGTTCACGAACGGCCGGGCATCGACCGGCGTTCACGAAAGGCCGGCGCATCGACCGGCCGGGCGCCCATAACGAAGGGACGACCGCTCAGCGCACCGTGCGGCCCCTGCCGCTGGTTCGTCGCTCAGACGGAGAAACACCGTGCCCCGGCCATCCCCTGGACCAAAGCAAGAGCGACCGGACGCAGGCAGGTCTCCTGGCTCGCGGGTCATGGCTTGATACACGGCCTTCCCAGGCCTCGCAGGATTTAGCGTCCGGCCCAGTGGCTACGGCAGGCGCCTTGGCCCTGCCGCGTGATGTGTATCGCGCTCACCGCTTACAGTTGCAGGGACAGCCTCGGATTCGAGGGTCGAAACCCTCTCACCGTGTTCCCATTTTAAGCCTCTTTCGAGGCACCGGCGCGATCTTGTCCGCCATCCCTCACCGGGAAAACGGATGAGGCGAGCTAGCCGGGGAGCGCACTGCGCGCAAGCGGGATTTGATGGATGCCCTTCGTGGTGACGATGCTCGCTTCGATGAAGGGCGGCATTACCGCAAAACAGTCTCTCAGCACCTGGCGGTAAGGTGGTTCAAAGCATCATCGACCATCGCGGCAACCTCGGCACCGACGCGCCCGAGCGGAAGCGGTGCGGCTTCGAGAGGCAGACCAAGCCGGCGCCCCACCTCATACATGATCCGCAAGCTGCCATGCTCGCGGAACAGGTTCCACAGTGGGACGAACGCAGAATCCAGCCTGCCTGCCTGATCGATGTCGCCGGACATGGCCGCGCGGGCGAGGGCCAGCGCCTGCTCCGGGAGAAGACCCGCGACCACGCTATACCAGGCGTCCCCCCCGGCGATCAGCGAATCTCCCGCGCCCCAGTCACCGCTGTAGCCGATCTTGAAATCGCGGGGAGTGGAGGCGCGGAGGCGCTGGAGTTCGACACGGTAATCGCCGTCACCCGGCAGCGGCATCTTGATGGCCGCCATATTCGGCATCGCCGCCAACGCGGCAATCAGCTCGTCGGAGAAGCGGAAATTGGTCGTTCCCGGATTATTGTAGATGCACATCGGCAGGGCCGTCGCCTCGGAAACGGCCCGGAAATGCTCTTGCGCCTCCTGCTGTGTCAGCGGGGTATAGGACATGGGCGCAAGCAGCAGGCCATCCGCGCCGGCGCGCTCGGCCGCGATCGCCAGATCCCGCGACCAGCTGGTTCGCAGGGCGCCGACGCCAACGATCACCGGGGTGCGGCCCGCCGCCGCTTCCACGGCGGCTTCTGTCGCGCGGATCCGTTCGGAGCGATCCAGATAGGCATAGATGCCGGTACTGCCGAGCACCCCGATCGAATCCACACCGGCATGAACCAGACGCTCGACCAGAACCGACAGCGCATCGGTATCGACGATGCCGTCGATGTTGGCAGGGGTGATCGGGAACGCGGAAAGGCCGGTGAATAGCGTCATGACACTACTCCTCGTATGTCGGGGAGAGATTATCAAGCGCAGACCGGGCGCGTGGACGCGTCTTGCGCGTCATCCTTACTCCGGAGGTACCAGAGCCAGCAGGGCGAATGTCGCCAGCCAATGCTCGCCCATATAGTCGCCGGCGAGGTGGGGGAGTGCGGCTTGCAGGTGCCGCTGCGCGATCTCTTCCCCCGCATCGTGGATGAAGTGCGCCTGCGGCAGGCGCGCGGCGATTTGTCTCCAGCACCAGGCGCGGCTGAGGTTTAGCCCGTCGAGATGCGCGATCTTGCCGTCGGTCCGATCTGAAACGAAGGCCGGCACCAGCAGGGTCTGCGGGCGTCCTTCGGCAATCTCGGGCAGAAAGGCATCGAACCAGGTCGCAAACTCGGCGGGAGGCAGGACGCGGCTCATCGCCAGCGCCTCGGTCAGCGTGGGAGAGAGGAATTCGTCGCCGGACGGCTCCCACGCCTGAGCGGCGCGGTCTTCTCCGAACCAGTCGCGCAGGCGGCTTTCGATCAATGCGGCGAGACCGTCTCGCCGGCCCTTCGCCCATTCGTGCGCCAGGACCAGGGCGAACGCCGAGTTGCTGTGGATGCCGTGACGGATCGGATAAGTCAGCTTGGGAAGGTGGTCCTCGAAGCGCTGCGCGAAGATCGCGGCCAGCGGGGCGAGCGCCGCGGCCCAGTCCTGGCGCTCATGCAGCGAGAGTTCGTGATGCAGCGCCAGCAGCCAGCCCCAGCCGTAAGGGCGCTCGAAGCCCTGCGACAGCGGGCGCGCCAGATAGGCGATCTCGCCCGCGATCATTTCCGGCACCAGCATCGTATCCGCCCGCGCGCGAATGGCGGCGGCTTCGGGCATGTCGGGGAACAGGCGCAGCAGCCGCATGACCTGCCACCAGCCGTGCACGCAGCTGTGCCAGTCGAAGCTGCCGTGGAACACAGGGTGGAGTGCCGAGGGCGTCTCCGCGTCTTCCGGTCCGTTCAGCACATGGTCGAGCTTGTTGGGATACTCGCGGCCGAGGTGGCCAAGGGTGAGCTGCGCGAAGTGCGAAGCATGCTCCGCCGTCAGGATCGTGGTCATCGGGAGAACCCCAGGAAATAGAGGAGAAGGATGTTGGCGGCCAGCATGGCGACGGCCGTGGGCGCCTGGGCGCGGATGACGCCGTAGGGATCGCGCAGGCCCAGCAGCGCCGCCGGAACGAGATTGAAGTTCGCGGCCATGGGCGTGAGCAGGGTGCCGCAGAATCCGGCCAGCATGCCGATCGCCGCCACGGCGGCCGGGTCGCCATGTTGCACGGTCACCAGCAGCGGCGCGCCCATGGCCGCGAACATGACGGGAAAGGCGGCAAGGGCATTGCCCATCAGCACCGTCAGCAGCGCCATGCCGGTGCAATAAAGCGCCACTTGCGCAAACAGACTGCCGCCGGTCTCGACATGATCCAGCAGGCTGCCTACGGCCGTGCCCATTCCGGCCGCCGCATAGATGATGCCAAGGCTTGCCAGCAATTGCGGCATCAGGATCGCCCAGCCAAGCCCGTCGGCCAGCCTCACGCCTTCACGCAAGGGCGCTTCGGCGCGGGTCCGGAACCAGACCATGCAGATGACGGTCGAAGCCAGCGCGCCGAGTGCGAGCGAGACGAGCGTCGCGTCGGAGGCCTTGACGATCCCCGGCACGGACTTGAACAGCACCGTTCCCGCCAGCGCGATCGCGGGAATGGCCAGCGCCGGAAGGAACAGGCGGCTGCCGTAGCGCAAGGCCGCTGCCTCCTGCCCTTCCTCACTTGGCGCCGGAGCTGCCCCGGTCCGCCCGGAAGCGGCCACTATGACGATGACGATGGCAAGAACGCCGTTCGCCATGTCGGGAATATGGTCCCCCAGCAGGAAGCTGAGTGCGATCAGGCCCCAGAGCAGCGCCGTGGCGCGGCCCTTGCGGTCCCGCCGGTGCAGCGCCGTGACCAATGCGAAGCCGAGGAACATGGCCCCCGCCAGCGCATAGACGAGTTCCAGCCCGATCACGCGGTTTCATCCTGTAAACGCCGGCGCTTCCTGTCCAGCAGCAGAACGCGGCCGCCATGGATGAGCAGGGCGGCGATCGCCGTCGGCACCGCCCACATCGACAGCGCGAAAGGCTCGGCCTTCATGCCATAGCCCTCCATCACGCCCTTCATCAGCAGGATCGAGCCGATCGCCAGGAAGATGTCCTCTCCGAAGAACAGGCCGATGTTGTCTGTCGCCGCCGCCAGGGCCTTGGCACGATCGGCATCGAGTGAGGAGCCGTCCTGTTCGGCCGCCGCTTCCGCCATCGGTCCCAGCATCGGCCGGACCATGGTGACCTGCCCGCCAAGCTGGGTGAGGCCCACGGCGGAAGTCAGCTGCCGCGCCAGCAGATAGGCGAAAAGCAGCCGCCCCAGCGTGATCCCGCGCAATCCGCGCATCAGCTGCTTGGCGCGTTCCTGCAAGCCATGGCGTTCGAGCAGGCCTATCGTTGGAATGACGAGGAAGACGGCGGTGACGAACTTGTTGGCGTTGAAGGCGGCCCCGAAGCGCGCCAGCAGTTCGGCAAGCGGCAAGCCCGCCGCCAACCCCGCCGTAGCGGCCGAGGCCAGCACGACCGCCAGCGGATTGATCCGGGCCACCAGCCCGGCGACGAGAACGACAACGGCTAACAGAACCAGCATCTCAGGCTTCCCCCCGTTTGTCTCTCAGGCTGTCGTTTCGACATCGGACGGTGCGCCGAAGCCGCCGCCGCCCGGCGTTTCTATGACGATGGCATCCCCGATGGCCAGCGGCACTTCCGCCGTTCCGCCCAGATCGGTGCGCGATCCATCCTTGCGTTCGACCCATTGCCGCCCGACTTGCCCCGCCGCGCCGCCCTGGAGACCGAACGGGCCTTCGCTGCGCCGCGACGAGACGATGGTGGCGGTCAGCGGCTCCAGCGCCGTGACCTTGCGCACCACGCCGTCACCGCCGCGATGCCGTCCCTCGCCGCCCGATCCCTTGCGGATCGCGAAGCATTCGAGCCGCACCGGATAGCGCATTTCGAGAACTTCGGGATCGGTGATGCGGGTGTTCGTCATGTGGGTGTGGACGGCCGAGGCTCCATCGGCGCGCGCGCTGGCGCCCGCGCCGCCGCAGATCGTCTCGTAGTATTGCACCCGCTCGTTGCCGAACAGGAAGTTGTTCATCGTCGCCTGCGCGCTGGCCGTGGCGCCGAGCGCGCCCAGCAGGGCATTGCAGGCCGCCTGGCTCACCTCCGTATTGCCGGCCACGACCGCCGCGCCCGGCCGGGGCGACAGGAAGGTTCCTTCCGGCACCACGATCTCCAGCGGAACCAGGCAGCCTTCGTTGAGCGGCAGATCGGAATCCACCAGACAGCGGAAGGCATAGAGCACCGAAGCCCGCGTGACGGCGGGAGGCGCGTTGAAATTGCCGTCACGCTGCGCGTCGGTACCGGTGAAGTCGATCGTGGCGCTGCGACGCGCGCGGTCCACGCTCACCTTGACGCGCAGCCGCGCGCCGTCGTCCATCCGGTAGTCGAAGGCGCCGTCGCCGATGCGGTCTATCACGCGGCGCAGGCTTTCCTCGGCATTGGCCATCATATGCCCCACGTAAGTGGAGACCGTGTTCCAGCCGTAGCGGCGCAGCAAGGCCATGATCTCGCCTATGCCGGTTTCGTTGGCGGCGACCTGGGCCTTGAGATCGGCCACGTTCATGTCGGGATTGCGGGCCGGATAGCGCGCGGCGGCCAGCAGATCGCGCAAGGGCTGCTCGCGGAAGGTGCCGCCTTCCAACAGCAGGAAATCGTCGATGACGACGCCTTCCTGCTCCAGGCTGGTGGAGACGGCCGGGGTCGAGCCCGGCGCGATGCCGCCGATGTCGGCATGGTGGCCGCGATTGGCCACGAAGAAGCGGATGCGTTCGCCTGCCTCGTCGAAGACCGGCGCCACCACGGTGACGTCGGGCAGGTGGGTGCCGCCGCGATAGGGATCGTTGAGCGCGACCATGTCGCCGGGCTTCAGGCTGCCCTCCCGCGCGGCCAGCACCGCACGCACGCTTTCGCCCATCGCGCCGAGGTGGACCGGCACATGCGGCGCATTGGCGATCAGGTTGCCTTCGGCATCGAACAGCGCGCAGGAGAAATCGAGGCGTTCCTTGATGTTGACGCTTGTCGATGTGTGCCGCAGCACGGCGCCCATCTGCTCGGCAACCGCCATGAACATGTTGTTGAACAGTTCCAGCATCATCGGATCGGCGACGGCGTGCCCGGATTCCGCATACGCGCCTTCTCCTTCTTCCCGGCTGGCCGGAGTGGCATAGGCTCGTTCCTGGCGCAGGACGAGGTTGCCCCAGTCATCCACCGTCGCGCCCCAGCCCGGTTCCACCACCGTGGTAGCCAAGGGCTCGCGGATCAGGGCCGGGCCGTCGATGCGATCTCCCGCCAGCAATTCGGCGCGGTCATAGACGGTGGCGAGGTTCTCTCTGCCTTCGGCCCAGAGCGGCATCTGCGTCAGGACGGGTAGAGTCTCGCCCGGCGCGCGTCGCCCGAGAGGCGGCATCGACACCGCCTCGCCCGGAAGGATCACTTCCACCTCGATGCTGTCGACCACCAGGGCGCGACCCGGCGAGGAGAAGCCGAAGCGGGCGACGTGCGCCGCGTCGAAGGCGTCCGTCATGGCCCCGGCATGACCGAGTGCGACCGCGATGCTGGTGTCGGTCCCCTGATAGCGCAAGTGCACGCGGGCTTCGTTGCGCAGCGCCGTGCTTTCCTTGTCCGCCGCGATCGTCTCGGCGAGTTCCGCGGCGATCGTCGCCGCATCCGCGCGCAAGCCGGTGACGGTTCCGTCATCGAGCGGAAGCTCCACCGCTACCCGTCGCACTTCGCTGCGATCGGCCAGTCCCATGCCGTAGGCGGAAAGCACACCGGCGAAAGGATGGATGAAAACGGTGGAAATGCCCAGCTCCGCGGCCACCATGCAGGCATGTTGCCCGCCGGCGCCGCCGAAGCACTGCAAGGTGAAATCGGCGGCATCGTGACCGCGTTCGGTGGAAACTTCCTTGATCGCCAGCGCCATCGCGGCGACGGCCACCCGCACGAAGCTTTCCGCGACCTCCCGTGGGTCGGTAGGGCGCCCCGTCGCACCTTCCACTTGCCCTGCAAGCGTGGCGAAGCCCTGTGCCACGACATCGCTGTCCAGCGGCAGGTCTCCGTCGGGACCGAAGATCGCCGGAAAGAACGCAGGCGCAATCCGGCCGAGCATCACGTTGGCGTCGGTCACCGTCAGCGGGCCGCCTCGGCGATAGCAGGCGGGGCCGGGATCGGCGCCGGCACTGTCCGGTCCGACGCGGTAGCGCGCACCGTCGAAATGCAGGATCGAGCCGCCGCCTGCCGCCACCGTGTTGATCGCGATCATCGGCACGCGCACTTTCGCGCCCGCCACTTCGGCATCGATCACCCGCTCCAGCGCGCCCGCATAAAGCGCGACGTCGGTGGAGGTGCCGCCCATGTCGAAGCCGATGATGCGTTCGAAGCCCGCCGCCTGCGCGGTTCGCGCGGCACCGATGACGCCTCCGGCCGGGCCGGACAGGATCGCGTCCTTGCCCTGGAACGTGTGGTGATCGGTAAGCCCGCCGCTTGACTGCATGAAATAGAGCGGCACGTCGCCCAGTCGATCGACCACGCGGCCCACGTAGTCCCGCAGGACAGGCGAGAGATAGGCATCGACGACCGTGGTGGAAGCGCGGGATACCAGGCCCAGCAGGGCGCTGGTGCCGTGGCTGGTGGAGACTTGCGTGAACCCGGCGTTCCTGGCCAAATCCGCCAGCCGCCGTTCCACTTCGGGATATTTCCAGCCGTGCACCAGCGCGATGGCACAGGCGGTGATGCCTTGTTCGCGATGCCGCGCGAACATCCGCGCGGCGGCAGCCTCATCGAGCGGCGAGATCGCGGCGCCATCGACATCGCAGCGCCCGCCCACTTCCTCCACGGCCGTGTAGAGCTGCTGCGGCAGCCGGATATCCAGCGCGAAAAGATCGGGGCGGCTCTGGTCGCCGATCTCCAGCAGGTCGCCGAAGCCCTCGTTCACCACCAGCAGCAGCGGCGCGCCCTGGCGTTCCAGCAGGGCATTGGTGGCGACCGTCGTTCCCATCTTGACGCCGGATACCAGCCCTTCCGGCAATGCTGCGTCGAATGGCAGATCGAGCAGGGTCCGGATGCCGGCGGTGGCGGCGTCGCGGTAGCGCTGGGGGTTTTCGCTCAGCAGCTTGGTGGAAACGAAAGTCCCGTCCGGGCGCCGACCCACGATGTCCGTGAAGGTGCCGCCACGGTCTATCCAGAACTGCCAACCCGACGACATTCTTAGCTCCAACAATTTACCGACAAATTGTGAATGACGGCTTTTCCTGCCGCCTGTCAAGCAGCACCAGCATCGCCACGGCTTTCGCTGAGCATCATTGACAAGCCCTTCGGCACGATTTCATACACCCCTATGAGCGCCAGCGAACCCGGTCCGATCATTTCCTCCGCCCATCTTGCCGATGGCGCGTCTCCTGCGCTTTCCGAGCTGGAGTTCAGCCTGACCCTGGCAGCCAATGCCTATCAGAAATGGATCGTGCGTTGCGCGGCCGCCGCGGGCCAGCAGCTCAGCCCGCTGGAAGTGCTGGTGCTCCATTCCGTCCGGCATCGCGATCGCCCCAAGCGGTTCATGGACCTGATGCTGGTGCTCCATGTGGAGGATGCGCACCTGGTGAACTACGCAGTCCGCAAGCTGTCGAGCGCCGGGCTGGTGGTGACGCGCCGGGTGGGCAAGGAAAAGGTCATCGAAGTGACCCCGGCAGGCATCGACTTCTGCAATGCCTATCGCGCCATCCGGGAAAAAGTGCTGGTCGGCGACGTCAAGGCTTCGTTCGAGGAAGACGTGCTGTCACGCACTGCGGAAACCTTGCGCATGCTTTCGGGAGACTACAACCAGGCCGCCCGCGCGGCGGCAACGCTGTAACGGATAGGAGGGGGCTGACGGCGTTTCAGTAACTTATTGGCTATTGTCGTCGTCCCGGACTTGATCCGGGACCGCTATGTACTCTTGAGGCGAGAGCTTGCGATGGGCCACTGCGGCGTTGCGCTGCTTTCGGGCTTCGAGTGGCCTTGCCAGCGGTCCCGGATCAAGTCCAGGACGACGCGAACGGCAGCTCACCGCGTCAAAGGCGAAGGCCGACCGTTCAAGCCAGCCTTCACCCTCGATGCGCTGGATCACTCCGGCTTGTGTTCGAGCGTGAAGCTCAGCGTCGCCGTGTGTTCGACGGTGCGGTACTTGGCGGGATTGTCGCTCGGTCCTTCGTATACGGCGTGGATCACATTGAGGCCCTGGTTGCGCACCACGAGCGTGACGGTACCGTCGGCCCCGCTCACGACTTCCTTTCCATCGGGATCGTTGACGAAGTCGTTGATGAGGCGCGCGCCGGCGAAGGGCTTGCCCTGGTAGAGCACCTTGTAGGTCAGTTCCTGTCCCAGCGTCTTCGGGATCGGGCCGGCGGGCACGATCTGAAGCGTCTGGCCCGGCAGCACGGGCACGGCGGCAGGAGCGCCCTGGACACGCACCGCGTACTTGACGTTCCTGGTAGAGACTTCGGCGCCCGGCATCTCGTCCAGGCTCTTCTTCTCGTAATGGCCGCCCTTCATGCGCGACCAGACCCCGTTCTGGAGGATTGCGGTGACGAAGGTGGGGGTGGTTCCGGTATCCACCAGCATGGCCAGCCCGGAAACCCGGTGCGCGGCCTGGATCGGCTTGCCCTGCTCATCGTAGGCCGCAACGCTTTCGACCAGCGGCTCGCGCTTCACCATGTCGAGATCGTCGGCGCCTTCGCCGTAGACGAGCACGATCTGCCGCGAACGTTCCGTGAGGTAGATGCCGTGCGCCTGCGCCGGAAGCGCGGGCAGGGTCAGGAGCGAGGTGAGGATCATGGCATTGAAAGCAGTCTTCATCATGCACTTCCTTGGCTGGGTTCGAACGGGAAAATAATGGCGGCTGGGCATCACAGGCCGACCGTCACGCTGGCGACGGCGCTGCGCGGAGCGCCCGGATAGAGGTTGCTGCCGAAGCCGCGCTCGGCGTAGCTCTTGTCGAACAAGTTGTTGATGTTGACCTGCAGCTTCACCCTTTCGGCCAGGGGATAGTAGGCGAGCAGGTTCACCGTCGCATAAGCGCGGATGAGCGGTGCCGTCGCCGCCGTGCCGGCAATGCGGCGCCCCAGATAGGTGATGCCCGCGCCCGCGCCGAAGCCTCTCAGGACGCCGTCCTGGAACTCGTAGACATTGAGCAGGCTGGCCGAATGGCGAGGCGTATTGGGAAGCCGCTGGCCGGGCGCCAGGCGGTTGTCGCGGGTCACTTCCGAATCCGCGAAGGCATAGCCGCCCACCACGCGCCAGGCCCGCGTGATATTGCCCGTGATCGATATGTCGATCCCCCGGCTGCGCACTTCGCCCGCCGCAATGCTGTAGTCGAGGTTGTCGGGATCGGTCGTGGCGACGTTCTGCTTGGTCGTGTGGAACAGCGCCGCCGTTGCGCTCAGGCCGCCGTCCAGCAGGTCGAGCTTGACGCCCGCTTCGTAACTGGTGCCGCGTTCGGGATCGAGCACGTTGCCGTTCACGTCGGCGGCGGTGTTGGGCTTGTTCGAGCGCGCGTAACTGCCGTAGAGCGAGACTTGCGGCGAAAGCACGAAGACCGTGCCGAGACGCGGCGTGAACACGGTCTGCGAGAACTTCGACGTCACGCCGTTGCGCAAGTTGAGGTTGTCGCTCTCGTACCGCTCAAGCCGTCCGCCGATCAGCATTTTCAGCCAGGGCAGCAGCGAGACCTGATCCTGCGCATAGCCCGCGAAAGTGCGGGTCTGCGTGCGGATGCTGGTGAAGGTGCCGTTGAGCGGCGGGATCGCGGACCCGTAGACCGGCGCGAAGATGTCGATCGTGAACGGCGAGGACGCGGGGTTCGAATTGCGGATGACTTCGGTGTAGTGAAACGCCTCGAATTCGGTGCCGAGCAGTATTTCGTGCTCGACGCTGCCGGTCGCGAACTTGCCGATCAGGTTGACCTGCGCGTCGAGATCGCGCCAGCGCAGGGTCCGCTCGCTATAGGTCCGCACCAGGGTGCGCCCGTCGGGCCGCACGCTGGAGGCCTGGATGCCGGGCCCGCCCAGTTCGCCGTTGTAGTACTGGATGCCGGCGCGCAGCTTCCAGTCCCGGCCCAGCTTGTAGTCCGCCGTCAGGTTGCCCAGCCCGTTGCGCACGCGCCAGCGGCCGAGCGAAGGCTCGCCGAAGAAGCGGGAGGAGGGGATCGCGCTGTCCAGTTGATTGCGGAACGCGGGATTGCCGCGATCCAGCGGGGTCTTCACCTGCACGAATTCGCCGCCGAGCCGGATCGTCAGGTCGGCCGAAGCGTCCCAGGCGACCACCGGGGCAACGACGACGCGGTCGGATTCCACATGATCGCGGAAGCTGTCTCCGCCTTCCACCGCCGCGCCGATGCGATAGCGCAGGGACTGGTCGCCGGTCACCGGGCCGGTGGCATCGACGGTTCCCCGCCAGCCGCCGAAGCTGTCGATCCGCGCGCCGAGGGTCTGGGCCGTCGTTCCGGCCGGCTCGCGCGAGACGATGTTGAACGTGCCGCCCGGATCGCCGCGGCCATAGAGCAGGGCGGCGGGGCCGCGCATCACGTCCACCCGCTCCACGGCGATCGAGTCCGGCGCCGGCGGATAGCCCCGGTTCATCGGGAAGCCGTTGCGGAAGTATTCGGAACTGGTGAAGCCGCGCAAGTTGTAGTCGGTAAGGCCGGTGCCGCCGAAATTGTTGCCGCGGGTAATGCCGCCCGCATAGGCCAGCACGTCCTCGACGCGGTTGGCCTGCAGGTCTTCCACCACCTGGCGGGTCAGTACCGTCACCGACTGCGGGATTTCCTGAAGCGGGGTGTCGGTTCGGGTCGCGCTGGAAGAGCGGGGCGCGTTATAGGCGCCGCTCTTTCCGGTGACGACGATGGCGTCCTCCGGGGGCGCGGTTTCGGTACCATGCGCCGTTATCGGTATCGCGAACAGCGCCAGCAGCGCGGTCGTGCTATGCAGTCTCAAGTCATTCCCCACGGGCGTCGAGCAACACCGGGCGGGAGGCGTCCGCGCGAACGGCCGGCGCGCGCGACGGCCGGACGCCCCGAAGGCGGCAGACACGCGACACCGATGCGGCCCCCGCCGCATTCTCGTCGCTCAGACGGAGAAGTTGACCGTGCCGAGACCATCCCCTGGATCAGGCAAGAGCGACCGGTGCGACGGCAGGTCTCCTGGCTTGCGGGTCACAGCTTGATGCACGGCCTTCCCAGGCCCCGCATGGTTTAGCGTCCGGCCCAGTGGCTGGCGATCCGGGACACTTCCCGACCGCACATGTGCATCGCGCTCGCCGCTCACAGTTGCAGGGACAGCCTCGGATTCAAGGATCGAAACCCTCTCACCGTGTTCCCTTTTAAGCCTTTCTCAAGGCACCGACGCGATCAATCCGGCAACCGAAGTCGCCGAATGTCGGCGGCGTTATCTGCAATAAAACCAATTCGCAATAGCAATAGCAGCGTTCGTGCGATCTTGGCCGACGTCGCGGCCACGCATCACCGCATGAAGAATTCGACCGGTACCACCAGTTCGATGGCCTCGCCCTTCATGTCTTCCGGCGGCCTGGGCAGCGGTTGCGCGCGCCGGGGCAGCGCGAGGGCTTCATTGTCGAGCGAACGGACGCCGGACGAACGCTCCAGGGTGACCGTCAGAACCTTGCCCTGCCGGTCCATGGAGAAGCGGATATAGGGCACCCCCTGTTTGCGCGCGAAGTGGGCGTCGCGCGGGTATCGCTTAACCCTGTCCAGCGCGGCGAGCACACGCCCCTCCCAGGTCGGCTTGCCGGTCGAGGCCTGCGGTTGGGGGGGCAAGGGCCTGTTGACCGGCGCGGTTTCCTCGCGCGCCGGGGGCGCGGGATCCGGCGGAGCGGGCCGGACGGCTGGCGCAGCGGGCAGCGGTTCGGTTGCGGCGATCACGATACTCGGCGGGAGGATCTCCGCTGCTTGCGGCGCAGGCTCCTCCTTGCGCTTTCGGGACGGGCCGGGCGGAACCTCGCGAACCGGTTCGGGGGGCGCGGCAGGCGGGGCGACATTGAAAGCGCTGATCGTCGGCCGGGCCGGCGGAGCGCTGTAGGTGGTCCATGTCAGCAACAGCCCCGCGCAGATCAGCAGAGCCACGCCTGCGGTTCCGCCCAGTCCCGTCAGGCGCGCGCGCAGCGAGGTGGGTTGATCGGCGTAACGGGTGTGTGCGGGCACGGGCACTTCTGTCTGCCCGTGCTCGTTAGGGAACTTCCGGCAGACGACGGCGGGGGCGTTCATGATCGGCATGCCGCACCATTGCCGGAACGGATCGCGCTTGCCCCGATCGGTCCGCCGTCGTCCATCGTCATGGTCAGATCCGTCCGCGCAAGGTCAGGCGGAAGCTGCGCGGCTCGCCGTAGATGTTATAGAACGAGGCATAGCCGGGGATGCGCAGATAGGTCTTGTCGAAGATGTTGCCGACGTTGATGCCCGCCTCCCACTTCTCGTTCAGGTCATAGGCGACGCGCGCCGATGCGATGGCATAGCCGCCCTGCCGGATGACCGAGCTGTACATGTTGCTCTGCGACTGGACACCCGCGCCCAGCTTCAATCCCGAAAGCGGCCCCTCGAACCCGGCCTTGCCGAAGCTGAACTGCGACCACAGCTTGAACAGGTGCACTGGCATGCGCTCGGGCTGGAAGCGCTGGCCGACGTTGTCGGGGTCGGAGTCGCTGAGGTATTTCTGCCGGTTGTAGGTATAGCCTGCGGTGATATCCCATCCGGGCAGGGGACTTCCGGTGACTTCGGCTTCGATCCCCTGGCTCTGGATCTTACCGGCGGCGCGGGTGCAGGTGCCGTCCGCGGTTCCGCCGCAACCTATGTTGAATTCGTCGATGATGGGCCGGTTGGTGTCGCGCAGGCGGAACACCGCCAGCGTGGCATTCAGCGCATCGTCGAAGAGCGCGGCCTTCACGCCCGCTTCGGCCTGCCAGCCGACACGCGGATCGAGCACGCGGTTGTTCACGTCCTGCGCCGTCTGAGGCACGAACGTATCGACATAGCTGGCATAGAGCGAGACTTGCGGCGTCACGTCCAGCACGGCACCGACGTAGGGCGTGAAACGGCCATTCGTGGTTGCGTTGCTTTCCACCCATGCCGTCCTGTCCGGCAGGACATCGCGCTCCTTGTTCTTGTAGTACGACAGGCGGCCACCGACGATCACCGTCAGCGGGTCTGCCAGGCGCAGGCGCGCGGAACCGTAGATGCCGGTCTGGACGGTCAGCGTTTCGTACTTGCTGACGACGTTGGAGGGAATGACGGCGCTGAAATCGTGGTCGTTCAGCATGTCCCAGTCAGTCGGGAAGGCGAAGTTGGTGCCGCCGACGAAATCGTAGCGCGAACGATTGACGCCCAGGGTCAGTTGATGCTCCTGCCCGAACAGCTTCACCGGGCCGTTCACATGGATGTCGAAGCTGTGCCAGGTGATGTCCTGTTCGATCCGGCCTGCGGAAAGGCCGCTGACGAGGCCGGTTGCCTTGTCGATGGCATACCAGGCCGAGGTCGATGCGCCGTCGTAGTCGATATCGCGATAGTTGTAGGCGCCTTTCGCCTGCCATCCGCCCCCGAAATCGTGCGTGATATCGAAGAAGAGCTCGCTCGTCGCGGTCCGCGAATTGGCATCCGATCCCGTGTAGGACTTGCGGGAAGGCACGGTGCCGTCGCTGTAGAGCGGCAGGCCGAAGAAGTTTATGTAGTCGCGATGCGCGTAGAGCCCGCCCACTGCGATCGTGGTGCGCGGCGTCAGGTCGTATTCGACGATGCCGTAGAGCGTGCGGTCCTTGTTGTAGCCGACGTCGTAGAACTTGTCCTCGTCCTGATAGATGCCGACCACGCGTCCGCGCAGCGAGCCCGAGGCGTTGAACGGCCCGGTAAGGTCCAGTTCTCCGCGATAGCGATCCCACGATCCCACGCTGGCGAGGCCGGAAAGGTCGAAGTCCTTCTTCGGTCGCTTGCGCACGTAATTGACGGTTCCGCCCGGTTCGCCGGTGCCGGTAAGCAGGCCGGAAGGGCCGCGCAGAACCTCGATCCGGTCGAACAGGGCAAGATCGCCGATGCTGGAATTCGAATCCGCGCCCTGCTGGGGAACGCCATCGTACTGGGCATTGGCGGTATAGCCGCGGATCATCACCGATTCCGTGCGCTCATATCCGAAGGTGCGCACGCCGGTCACCTGGTCGAGCGCCTCGGCCGTCGTCGTCAGCGCCTGATCGTCCATCTGCTGCCGGGTGAGCACGCTGACCGATTGCGGAATCTCACGCAGCGACTGGGCGCTCTTGCCCAGCGTCACGGCATGGGCGGCGTAGGAGCCGGTATCTTCGGTGGCGGCGACATCGCTGCTGCCCGCCAGCGGCGTGGCGCTGCCGCCGCCCTCGACGCGAACGGGGCCGAGCGTGACCGCTCCGCCCGATTGCGGTGCCGGCTCCAGGGTGATGGCGTTGGGGCCGGTGAAGCGAAAGCTCAGCCCGGTTCCCGCGAGCAGCCGCGAAAGGGCCTCACCGCTCGACAAGGCCCCCGAAACGCCGGGCGAGGAAACGGAGGCGCCCACCGACGCGGCATAGACGACCTGAATGCCGGTTGCATGCGAGAACTCCCGCATGGCGTCGATCAGCGGTTGGGCCGCGATGGCAAAGTTGCGTGGCGCCTGGGCGGCGCCCAAGGACTGGGCATGGGCAGCGGTGACGCTCAGCTGGCTCAGGGCGGTGCCGAGAAGCAGCGCGGCACCAAGGCGCGCGGCGCGCAGGACAAACGGTCGGGACGAAGACTTGGACAAGGCAGGAAACCCCCAGAACGAAACGCTTCAGATCCGGCACGGATGGAAAATGCGACGCATTATCATCATGCCGATCATGCCCCAGGCGTTTCGAAGCGAGGCTTGCCTAACCCCTTGCTGAAAATTTTTCACGGGACGGGCCGGACGATCGCGAGGCCGCCGGGCAGGCGGGTGATGCTCAACCCTGCGCTGGCGGCAAGCGCATCGAGGCCTTCGTCGGCGCGATCCGCGCGGATGATGGCGGTGACGGCAGGCAGAGCCTCGACATTGCCCATCACCAGGGTCGGGCCACGGCGATAGCGCGCGATTTCGTCGATCGCGGTGCGCACCGGCGTCGCCTCCAGCAGGATGTCGCCATCCCGCCAGGCGGCGATCCGACCGACAGGGAGGTCGCGCAGCGGGACGGGGTCCAGTCGGCCTGGCGCCGGCTCGTCATTCCAGGCCGCGCGCTGGCCGGCGGTCAGCGTCAGCCAACTACCGGCGCCGTCTTCCTGGCCGACCCTTACGGCGCCGCCCGTGACCGCCACTTCGGAGCGGGTATCCTCGGCGGAAACGGCAAATGCGGTGCCGATATCCTCGACCAGCACGCCGTTGGCCGACACCCTGAAGGGTCTGCTGCGGTCGTGGACGACCTCGAACCAGGCGCGGCCCCGCAGAACCTCGATCCGGCGCTCTCCTTGCTCGAACCGGACGGTGATGGCGCTTCTCGCATCCAGGGCGACGCGCGAGCCGTCGGGAAGCGAATGTGACTGGACGGCAGCATCGGTTCGATAATCCGCCCTCAGGCGCAGCAGGACTTCAGGGCCTGCGAGCAGAAGCGCCAGACCTGCCGCCACCGCGCCGAACGCATGAGCGGGGCGCAACCGGACATGGCTTCGGGCAGCGCCGGTTTCCTGCGTCGCCAACTGGACCTTTGCGGCATCGAGGCTTCGCCACAGCGCAAGTTCGTGCTGGAAGATGTCTTCATGGCCCGGCGCAGCGCGCCAGTCGGCCAGTTCGGCCAGTTCCTGCTCCGAGATTTCGCCGGACGAAAGCCGCACGATCCATCCACGCGCGGCTTGGACGATCGCCGGGTGAGCACCGGGCACGGTCATCGGCTATCCTTGGGCACGGGGGCCTTGCAAGCAGGGCCCTTGCAGATGCGACCAGGCCTAGGGTTCATGCCATCCATGCCCGGCAAGGCGCAACGGCGGCGCGTTTGCCTAACCCCCGGCGACAAATAAATGATCTCACACCCCGTTCCGGGCGTCGCCCAGTTTCGAGAGTGCACGGCGGATGTGCTTTTCCACGGTGGTGCGTGAAACGCCCAGATGCACGGCAATGTCTCGCTGGGGCATGCCGTCGATCCGGTTGAGCCGGAAGATCGTCTTCGTCGGTTCCGAAAGAGCGGCGGCCGCTTCCAGCACCCGTTCCAGTTCGTCGCGCGCGATCATCGCCGTTTCGACGGAAGGATCGCAGTCCGTGCCCCAGAGAATGGCATCCGCTTCCGCCTGGATCCTCCGCCTGCGCGCCAGTTCGCGTCCCTGGTCCCACGCCACGTTCGCAGCGAGGGCGAAGAGATAGGAGCGCTTGTCGCGGATCGGAGGCTCGTCGGCGACTTTCTGCACCCGCAGCCACAGGGTCTGCAACGCGTCGTCAACCATGCTGCGATCGAGCACCCGGCACAACATGCGCAGCAGCGAGGGACGCTCGCTCTGGATCAGCCGGGACAAGTCGAGGGCATTGGTGGACATCGCGCCCGCCTCTAAACCATATTGATAATGGCTCGCAAGATGCCTTGAAAGAGCAGGCGAAGCTCGATTGTCGGCCACTTTCGGCGGACGGATGAACGGCATGGTCGGTACGCTGGCGATGTATGGAAAGGGCTCGCGTTCTCCACCTCCCGAATGCGTGATTTGACACGCGTTGTTGTCAAAAGGTCGCCCTTGCACTGACGGAAAAATATAGGCTTACCCCTTGAGGATTGGCTTTAAATATTTGTTAAGTCTGTTTCTTTGCCAATCAATGGCGCTGCGATCCTATAATGAGGAATATGATCCCGCCCGTCCATTCGCGATGCGGCAACTGTCAGACTGAGGTACCATGCCGCTTCCCGTTCTTTCGCTGCAATCGATTCACGCCCCTGTCGTCCGCAAACTCCGTCCTGCCCTGTTGGCTTCGGCCGCAGGCATCCTGCTGACCGCTCCATTTTCGGCAGCGTTTGCCGCGGATGGCGATGGCGGTAACGGGTCGAACGGTTTTGCCCCTGGCGGCCTTTCGAGCACCACGGGCACCGGCTCCAGCGGTCAGGACGCGACCCTGAACAGCGGCGGCGGCGGCGGCGGAGCCGGCTTGGTTGGCGGCACCGGGGGCACCGGCGGCAACATGGCCAACCCCTCGGTACCGGCCGGTGCCGGAGCGCTCTCGGCTGGAGCGAACGGCCAGAACGGTTCGTCCGCAGGGGCTGGCGGCGGCGGCGGCGGTGGCGGTGCCCATGGTTATGTAGGCGCGCTGTCGGGCCTCAACCGCCCGACATATCAGGGCGGCGATGGCGGCAATGGCGGCAATGGTGTCGGTTACGGCGGCGGTGGCGGTGGTGGCGGGTTCGGTGCAGTTGTTACCGGCCTGAACGATATCTGGGTCCATATGGGCTTTGATCAATCGTTTGTAGGCGGCAATGGCGGCACGGCCGGATGGGCTGCCTATGGCGGCAATGGCGGCAGCGGCTTGGTGCTGCTGGGCATGACGGGCAACAACGATTTGGAGTTGTTCGCCAGTGCCACCGGCGGCACCGGCGGTGTCAGTACCCTTAGCTATAGCGGCAACGGCGGCAGCGGCCTGGTGGTGCAAGACATGGTCGGAACGCTCAAGGTCACCTTGAACGGAACGGTTCGAGGCGGCAACGCGGGCGCCCTGGCTCCGGGCCGCACCTCGCCGGGCGGTAACGGCGGCGGAGGCGTCAATATCGTCGGCGGCACCGGTACGACCAATCTGATCGTCAACAGCACCGTGGAGGGCGGCTCCGGAACCGGCACGCGCGCCGGGGGGGCAGGCATCACGGGCAGCAACCTCAATGTGATGATAAGCCAAACCGGCAGCGTTACCGGCGGTCTTTCGGGTACCGGAACGCGCGCTGCGGCGGTCGCTTTCGGTGCCGGCGCGAACTTGCTCGAAATCCAGGACGCCGCGTCTCTGGTCGGCGGGGTAACCGGAGCCAATGCCGACGATACCCTGCGGCTGGGCGGTGCTTCCAACACATTCCTGGACATGTCCAGCCTGGACACCGGCGGCGCCCTGGGCGGCTTCGGGACCATCGAGAAGGCGGGTGCCGGCACCTGGACGCTCACTGGCGCATCTAATTCCCGTGCTGCCTGGGCTATCCGAGAGGGCATGCTCACGGTCACGACCGAGAACGCTCTCGCCAATGCCGCAAGCGTAAGGGTTGACGGAAGTCTCCGCTTTTCGGTCGCGAATCGGGCCGCCACCATCAACAACCTGTCTGGCGGCACGGGAGGCGCGATCCTGCTGGGCACGAACGGTCTCGTCGTCAATCAGCTCGTGAGCGGCACTTACGCAGGCGCGCTGACGGGCACTGGCTCTTTCACCAAGACTGGCTCCGGCACGCTGGCGCTTGCCGGTAGCAATCTCGGCCTCGGTGGAACGATCAGTATCGCGGCAGGCACGCTGGCGTTGACAGGCAGCGCACCGAACGTGACCGCATTTGAGGTCAACGGCGTGCTCGACGTCTCCGGCGCGGCCTCGGATATGACGATCGCCAACCTTCACGGCGCCGGCACGGTAGCCTTGGGGGGGGCAAGCCTGGAGGTTCGCCAGACGATCCATGCGTCTTTTGCCGGCAGCCTCACCGGCAGCGGCTCGTTCATCAAGTCCGGAGCCGCCACGCTGTTTCTGTCAGGCAACAACGGCGGTTTCACCGGTAGCGCCCGTATCGCGAACGGAGCGCTGGCGCTCGTCGGCAGCGGCAGCATCGCTGCGGCCCGAAACGTCATCGTCGACGGAGCCCTCGACATTTCCGACACCGCGCACGGCGCGACCGTTTCGAACCTCTCCGGCGCGGCGAGCGGCGCGATCAGGCTGGGCGGCCAGACACTGGCGATCGACCAGGGCACCGACGGTCACTTCGACGGTACGCTCGATGGCACCGGCGCATTGACCAAGACCGGCCTCGGCGTGCTGACGCTGACCAATGCCAATGCGGACTTCGGCGGCGCCGTGCAGGTGCTGGACGGGACACTGGCCCTCGTCGATGCCGGAAGCCTGGCGGGTGCGAGCAGCATCGCGCTTGGCGGTACGCTGGACATTGCGGGATCCGCCGGAAGCGTGGCCTTGTCGAACCTCAGCGGCTCGGCAGGCGCCGGGCTGGTCCTGGGCGACCGCACGCTGACGCTGACGCAATCGGGGGCGGCCGAGTTCGCCGGGCAGATCGCCGGTACGGGCAATCTCGTGAAGGCCGGAACCGGCGCGCTCGTCCTGTCCGGGAACAGCGGCGCCTTCGACGGATCCACCACGCTTCAGGCGGGCAGCCTGCAAGTCGATGGCACCTTGGGCGGCAGCGTCACCACGCTTGCAGGCACGACGCTGCTCGGCAGCGGGACCATCGGCGGACAGGTGACTTTGGCGGATGGCGCCACCCTGAGCGGTCGCCAGGGCGGCGGCCTGACGATGGGCTCGCTCGTCCTCGGTGAAGGCGCGACCATCGTCGCCAGCCTGGGCGCGCCCAGCCCGGCCACGTCGGTCTGGACCACCAGCGGCGCCATGACGCTGGACGGCACGCTCAACGTGGTCGACGAGCCCGGCTACGGTGCAGGCGTCTATCGCATCTTCTCCAGCGGCGGCACGCTGACCGACAACGGACTGACGCTTGGCACGCTGCCGCAGACGCGCTTCTCCACCTCGCTTGAGGTGGGTGGGTCGACGGTAGACCTCCTTGTCGTGGCTCCCGACACCAGCCTGCAGTTCTGGACCGGCAACGGTACCGATCAGGGCGGCAGCGGCACCTGGACGGCCGGCAAGGCGTGGAACAACAATACGGCCGGCACCACCGATCCCTGGGCAGGTCAGACCGGCATTTTCGGCGGTCAGGCGGGGACGGTCGTCCTTGAAGGCAGCCAATCGTTCCAGACGCTGGAATTCCTGACCGATGGCTACGAGGTCGTGGCCGGTACGAACGGCGCGCTCGATCTGGGTACGGGCGGGCGCCTGTGGGTCGAGGGCGCCGACGTCACGACCACGGTGGCCGCACCGATTGTGGGCTCCGGCTCGCTTGCCAAGATCGGCGCCGGTACACTCATCCTCACCGGCGACAACGGCTATGAGGGCGGCACGCTGATCTCGGCCGGCACGCTCTCGATCGATCGGGATGCGAATCTCGGCGCGGCAAGCGGCAGCCTGACTTTCGATGGCGGTACCCTGGCCACCACTGCCAGCTTCACCACGGCGCGGGACGTCGCGCTGGTCACGGATGGGACGATCCGGGCTGCGGCAGATACGACGCTGACGCTGGGCGGCACGATCTCCGGTTCGGGCGGGCTGATCGCCAGCGGGCCGGGCACGGTCGTCCTGACCGGAGACAACAGCTATCTGGGCGGCACCACGATTGCGAACGGCACGCTCTCGGTCGGTTCGGATGGCAACCTTGGCTCGTCCGAGGGTGGCCTGACCTTCAAGGGCGGCGCTCTGGCGACAACCGCCAGCTTCACCAGCGGACGCGCCGTAGAGCTTGCCGGAAATGCCGACATCCAGGTCGCCGGCGGCACGACGCTGATGCTGGGCGGCGCGATCGCGGGGCAGGGCGGGTTGACCAGCAGCGGTTCGGGCACTCTCGTTCTTGGCGGCGTCAACACTTATGCCGGCGGCACGATCATCAAGGACGGCGCGGTATCGGTGAGTGCCGATGCGAACCTCGGCGCTGCTTCGGGAACTGTCACCCTGGCCGGCGGCGCTCTTTCGGCATCGGCCAGCTTCACTTCGGCCCGCGATATCGCCATCACCGGCAGCACGGGCGACATCGGTGTCGCCGGTGGCCAGACCCTGACGCTGGCCGGTACGATTTCCGGCACCGGCACGCTCGTGAAGCAGGATGAAGGCACGTTGATCCTCACCGGCGACAACAGCTACAGCGGAGGGACCACGATCCGTGCGGGCATCCTGCAGATCGGCAACGGCGGCGCTACCGGTTCGATCCTGGGAGACGTGGTCAACGAAGGCACCCTGATCTTCGATCGTTCGGGCAGCTACCAGTTCCCCGGCAACATTTCGGGATCGGGAGCGGTCATGATCCGGGGCGGCGGCACGGTCGATTTCGGAGGCGGATACGAAGGCGCGATCACGCTCACCGAATCCAGGCTGCGGCTTGCCGAGGGTTCTTCCACGGTCGCGCAGTTCACGGTGGGAACGGGCGGCGTCCTCGGCGGCAATGGCGCGATCGGCGGGCTGGTCGTGCGCGATGGCGGCACGGCGGCTCCCGGAAACTCGCCGGGCACGATCGAGGTCAACGGCAATGTGCTGTTCGAGGCTGGATCGACCTATCTGGTGGACGTTACCGCTGCGGGAGGGCACGACCTGATCACCGCCACCGGCACCGCCACGCTTCAGGGCGGCACGGTTACCATGGTTGCGGAGCCCGGCGTGTACGGGCCGAACACCAGCCATGTCATCCTGACCGCGCAGGGCGGCGTCACCGGCACGTTCGCAGACGTCACCTCGAACCTGGCCTTCCTTTCGCCCAGCCTGTCTTACGGCGCCAATGAAGTGCGGCTGGACTTCGTCCGCAACGACATCGTCTTCCCCGACGTGGCGGCGACGGCCAACCAGCGCGGCGTTGCCCGTTCGGCCGAAGCGCTCGGTTTCGGGAACGCGCTCTACGACGCGATCGTCAAGCTTACCGACACGACGGCGCCCGCCGCATTCGACGCGCTTTCGGGCGAAGTCTATGCCACGGCCGGTTCCGTGATGCTGGGCGATACGGTCAACTTGCGCCGGGCCATGGGCGCGCGTCTCAGCCAGGTTTCGGAAACCGCGATCGAGGACGACGGCATCGCCGCCGCCGCAACGCGTGGCACGGGCACGATCTGGACCCAGGGCTACGGCAGCTGGAACCGCATGAGCGGAGACGGCAATGCCGCGCGCGTCACGAACTCGGGCGGCGGCGTCTTCCTGGGCGTGGACGCGGCGGCCGGTGAGGATTGGCAACTCGGCCTGGTGGCGGGTTACGGCCGGTCGAACCTGGATGTTGCCGCGCGCGCTTCGCGCGGTACGATCGACAGCTATCAGGTCGGCTTCTATGCGGGCGGCCGTGTGGGCCGGCTGGTCCTCAAGGCCGGCGCCAGCGTGGCAGGCAACGACGTCTCGATCGACCGGACGGTGGCGTTCGCCGGCTTCAGCAGCGAAGAAGGCGACGACTACCAGGCCACGACCGCGCAGGTGTTCGGCGAAGCGAGCTATCCGATCGCGCTGAAGGGGGCATCGGTGGAGCCTTTCGCAGGACTGTCCTATGCCTATCTCGGTGCGCACCGGATCAACGAGAAGGGTTCGGCTGCATCGCTGGCCGGGCGCGTTTCGAACGCCGACGCGCTGTTCTCCTCGCTGGGTGTCAGGGCGCAAACGCGTGTCGCCACCGGCAAGACATCTGCGCTGCTGCCATACCTGTCGCTGGCCTGGCAGCATGGTTTCGGAAGCCTGCGGGCGGATGGTTCGCTCGGCTTCGTGAACGGTGGCGGGTCCACATTCGCCGTGGCGGGCACGCCGCTCTCGCGCAATGCCGCGCTGATCGGCGCCGGCCTCGATTTCGAGGCAAGCGACCGGGTCAGGATTTCGCTCGGCTACCAGGGCGAGCAATTCTCGGACAGGCGGGACAATGCCGTGCGCGGCCGGGTTTCGGTCACGTTCTGATCGAGACGTGGGACGGGCTGCTGCCATGCAGCAGCCCGTATCGCGCGTTCATGGTGCGGGGCTGAGCGTCTTCAGAATCTTGATGCCGGTGAAACCGAGCAATAGTGTCAGCAGCGGGCTCAGGATGTTGAAGAAGCAGTAGGGCCCGTAGAGCAGCGTGGGCACGCCCAGCACGGCGGCCATGTAGGCTCCGCAGGAGTTCCAGGGTATCAGGGGCGACGTCACGCTCCCGGCATCGCATACCGCGCGGGAAAGGTTGGTGCTGGCCAGTCCCCGGCGCTCGAACTCGCCCCGGAACAGTCGAGCCGGAAGCACCACCGCGACATATTGATCGCCCGAGACGAGATTCAGCCCGAACGCGGTGCCGACGACGGTGGCGATGAGGCGGCCCGTCGACTTCGCGCGGTTCAGCACGGGCGTTATCAGTTTTGCCATCAGCCCGAACTCGTCGAGGAGCGTGCCGAACAGCAGCGCGCCCAGGATCAGCCAGACGGTGGTCAGCATCGACGACATACCGCCGCGTGAAAGCAGGGCATCCACCATCGGAATTACCGAGTTCGCCTGGTAACCGTTGGCCAGGGCCAGCCAACCGCCTTTCACGAATGCGATTGCGGGACTGCCAAGGGGGGCGGCATCGGGATCGACGACGAAACGCAGCACGGCTTCCGGTTGGGTAAACGGGGCCAGCAGCGCGGCGCACAGGGCCGAGAACATGATCGCCAGCGCGGCCGGAGTCCTGAGCACGGAGAGCACCACCAGGACAAGCAGCGGCAGCAGGTTGGCCGGACTGATCCAGAACAACCCGTTCAAGGCGCGCAGTTCGGATGCGATCACATCCTCGCCCAGGCCGCGCACGCCGTCCGCGAAGCCGAGGACGGCGAACAGGATCGCGGCGATCGCCAGCGCGGGCAGCGACGTCCAGGCCTGTTGGCGCAAATGTGTGTTCGTGTCCGATCCGGTTATCTGCGCGCTCAGAATGGCGGTTTCCGACAGGGGCGACATCTTCTCGCCCACGTAACAGCCTGAAATCACGGCGCCCGCGGCGATCGCCGGCGAAACGCCGACCATCACGGAAAGGCCCACAAGGCCGACTCCGATCGTTCCGGCGGTCGTCCAGGAACTGCCGATACCCAGCGAGATGATCGCGCAGACAAGGATCGTGGCAAGGTAGAACCAGTTGGGGTGGATCATGAGGATGCCGTAATAAACCAGGGTCGGGATCGTCCCGGACATGTTCCAGGCGCCGATCAGCGCACCCACGGCGAAAAGGATGAAGATCGCGTCGACCACCGAGGAAACGCCCTGTCGCCCCGCCTGTCCGATAGCCTGCCATGAGTGACCGTTCTTCGAGACGATCAGGCTGGTGACCATGGCCGCAAGGAACAGGCCGACCTGTATCGGACCGTTGATCGCGTCCAGCCCGAACAGGGCCACCGAGCTTGTGATCATCAGCGCGAGAACGACAAGCGGTGCCAGTGCATCGAAATACGACGGAGGTCGAATCGGCCGGGAGGAGCTGGTCGACATTTCGTTGTCCAGTTCACGCTGCGCCATAACAGCTATGCGAGCCGTTATCCGGTTTTCGGGGGCAAGTGCAACTTATTTCATTCGCGAATAAGGGTGAATAGAGATGAGGTTATAGAATCAGTTTCAAGCATGTTACTCTGCTGAGCGAATCGTTTAAGGCGTTCATGCTCGACATCTTGCGGGGCGGATAAGTACCGTTCCGCGAAATTCGTGTTTGCAAGGGCGGGGGCGGCAGATGTCCGGTCGAGGAATGACGGTGTCGGTCGGCATCATCGCGACCATCCTTGTGCTGTCCGTCGCGAAACAGGCCGACAGCGTCCTTGCGCCGGTGGCGTTCGCGCTTTTCATCATCGCCATCGTCTGGCCGTTGCAGCGCAGGCTGCAATCGCTCATGCCCCGGCTGCTGGCCCTGGCGATCGTCATGGTGGTCACGGTTTCGGTGGGCCTGTGCTTCGCGGCGGCGATCGTGTGGGGCGTGGGTAACGTATGGCGCGCAATGATCGCGGATACCGCGCACTACGAAATGGCTTACGGCAACGCCCTGGGCTGGCTGGAGGCCCACGGCGTTTCGGTACGGGGCATCTGGGCCGAGCACTTCGACACTGCACGGGTGCTGCGCATCGCCCAGCAGGTGGGCGGGCGCCTGCACACCACATCGATATTCTGGATCGTCACGCTGACGTACGTGATACTCGGCCTGCTCGAAGTAGAGGATATGCAGGGCAGGATCGCGGCGCTGAAGAATAGAGAGGCGGCGCGCATCCTGCTGGAGGTCGGCAGTGGGGCGGCGATGCAGTTTCGCAGATACATGGTCGTCCGCACGCTGATGAGCGTGCTGACCGGCCTGCTGGTCTGGGCATTCGCCCGGGCCGTCGGCCTGCCCTTTGCGCAGGAGTGGGGCGTGATCGCCTTCGCGCTCAACTATATCCCCTTCGTCGGACCGTTCATCGCCACCTTGCTGCCCACACTCCTGGCGATGCTCCAGTTCGACACCTGGCTGGCCGTGGTGGTCGTCTTCATCTGTCTGAACGTGATCCAGTTCGCGGTGGGAAGCTACGTGGAGCCCCGGATCGCCGGAAACGTGCTGTCGATGGCGCCTTCGCTGGTCCTCTTCGCCGTCTTCCTATGGACATTTCTCTGGGGGTTTCCGGGCACGTTCATCGGCGTGCCGATCACGATCACGATCCTGGCATTTTTCCGGGCTAATCCGAAGACGCGCTGGATCGGTGATTTGCTGGGCAAAGGAGGCTCGCCGCCGCCGGTCACCTGACGGGTTGGCCTGACCCTGACCTCTGTTCTCAGGGAAATCCCTATACTTGGGATGAGTATAGAATATTGAAATATTCATTGAAAACAGTCTATGCTGTATTCATCTTCTTCGATTCCGGTTTGATTCTCGACGGGCTGTCGCCGCATTGCAATTACATTGTGTGTTGACGGGCCGATCGTTTGAGCAACAACTGCATGCGGGAGCAGACGCAGTGGGACAGCGGTGCCAACCTGGTCTGCGTTTCGCCCGGCGTGGTGTTCGCCTGTGACCGGAACGTCTTCGCCAATAAGCGGCTGCGGAAGGCCCGCATGGAGGTGATCACGATCGCCGGCTGCGAACGCGTGCCCGATCGTTCGCGATCCGCTCGAAGACTGATGCCGGAACCAGAGCCCCGTGGGAGACGAGAACATGCCTTCATCGCACACCGCGCCACCGTTTGCGCTTCGATACCTGCCCCTATCCTTGGCCATGGCGGGATGCGCCCTGGCGATGACGGTCAGCCCGCCGGCGCTGGCGCAGCGCACGGCCCTGGATGAACTGAAAGCGTTTCCTCCCGCTCCCTCCGGACAAGTGCGGCGCGTCATCGTGCTGCCGCAGGAGACCGACGAGAACGCCCTGAAAGTGGGAATAATCGTCGGCCGGACGATGATGGTCGATTGCAACCGCCATGTCCTCGGCTCGCGGCTGGAAACGCGAACCGTGGAGGGCTGGGGCTACGACTATCACGTGGTGACGATTTCCGATGCGCCGGTGAGCACCAGGATGGGATGCCCGCCAAACAGCCTGTCGAAGCAGTTCGTGCACGGCGGCGACGAACCGTTCCTGCGCTACAACAGCCGGTTGCCGATCGTGATCTACACGCCGACCGATGTGGAACTACGCTACAGGATCTGGCGCGCCGGACCGGAAGTCGTGGCCAAATGACCGTGGCACGATCTCCCTGTCGTTCGGCCCCGAACCGGCGGCGCAATGTGCGCCGCACCGGAGCGATGACCGCCTTGTGGCTGGTGGCACTGGCCCTGACCGGGGGTTGCCGCGAAGATCGCCCGGAAGGGGGCCGTCAAAAGGCTCCGGCGGAGAGCCCTTCGCCCGAAACAAGGCAGCAGCGGGCCAGCGAGAGCTTTTCGCGACTGGTGGATGCCGCCGCGCCCGCCGTCGTCAACATCGCGGTCATCCAGACATCGCCGTCGGATAACAACCCCCTGCTGCGCGATCCTTTCTTCCGTCAGTATTTCGGTGAGCCCGCCCAGCCGCAGACCCAGCTCGCGGCCGGATCCGGCGTGATCATCGATGCGCGCCGCGCCCTCGTGCTCACCAACTATCATGTGGTCCGGTCCGCTCGGGCGATCCAGGTGGTCCTCCCGGAC
Organism: Novosphingobium sp. ZW T3_23; assembly: GCF_044987305.1. NCBI lineage: Bacteria > Pseudomonadati > Pseudomonadota > Alphaproteobacteria > Sphingomonadales > Sphingomonadaceae > Novosphingobium > Novosphingobium sp. ZW T3_23. The sequence goes on along the minus strand of NZ_JBJDRF010000038.1, from coordinate 8,504 downwards.
CGGCGCCGCTACATCGCCGAATTGCTGGGAACCGATCCCCCCACCGACCTTGCGGTGTTGAGGCTGCGGGCAACCAACCTGCCGCAGATCGCCCTCGGCAATTCCGACGCGGCGAAAGTGGGCGATCAGGTGCTGGCGATCGGCAATCCTTTCGGACTGGGCCAGACGGTAACCTCGGGCATCGTCAGCGCCTTGGGCAGGGGGCAGAGCCGGGACGGGTACGAAGGATACATCCAGACCGACGCGGCCATAAACCCCGGCAATTCCGGCGGCGCCCTGATCGCGATGGACGGCACTGTACTGGGTATCAACAGCGCGATCTACGGTCCCGGCGCCAATATCGGCATCGGGTTTGCAGTACCGGCCGCCACCGCCCGGTTCGTGGTGCAGGAGATACTGTCGCATGGTTCGGTCCGGCGCGGCGGCATCGGTGTTTCCGTCACGGACGCGATACCGCAGGACATGGACAGGGTGCCGCCCGAAGGCGCCTTGATCGCGGCCGTGGTTCCCGGAGGGCCTGCCGCGCGCTCCGGATTGAGGGCGGGGGATCTGGTCACGGCCGTTTCCGGTCACGCGACGCCCACGGCTTCGGCCTTGCGCGATGTGCTTGGCCGCACGCCGATCGGCACCACGCTCGAACTGACGGTCCGGCGCGGTACGGCCAGCGAAACTGTCCGTGTTCAACTGAGTGGGGATGCGGGCCGGTAGCAGGCACCGGCCGCATGGCCCATCCGGAATGGCCGCTCAGCGCGCCCCGTTTGAAAAATGCCCGGGTGGGCATTTTTAGAGCGGCACCGGCCCGCGCCCCCACCCTACCACCCGCAGGATAATACCGTTGGGTGGTAGGGTGGGGGCGCCTGAGAAACACGGGGGGCCGGTGCCGCTAAAATTCGCGCTTCGCGAATTTTCAAACAGACTCTCAGCGTTGTACGCGCAGGTTCTGGGGGTTGAAGCGCACCACTTCGAAGACGTTGGCCGAACGCCTGAGCACCACGGAACCGCGCGCGAAGTCCACGGCGACTACCGTAAGCGCTTCCCCGGGCTTGCGGGGGCCGGCGGCATAGTAGTTGTTCAGCAGCATCGTCCCGATGACGCCGGTCACGGTATTGCCCTTTACCGCTCTCTTCTGCACCTCTGCGCGTGTGGGGGCGTCCAACTGCGCCAGCACGGCGCGATCGAACGATGCGTTGCTGGTCGTCTGGGCCGCCACGGGCGGGGAGGCGACGACCGCCATGCCCAAAGCGAGTTGCAGGGCTACGGCGATCTTGAGGACATTGTTTGGCATGTGCCTGTTCCTTTCATGGCAGATCTGTGAAAAATGCAGTGGACGGGGAGGTCAGTGGGTGACGCGGGCGTTCTCCGACGTGCCTGCCAGCCGCACCCGGTCTCCCACGCGGAAGTCGCGTGGATCGCCGGGCTGGACCACGGCAACGTTGTCGCCGGAATCGAGGCGCATGGTGATCTCGATACCCGCCGTCCGGGATGACCCCTGGACGGCGCTGCCGATCGCTCCGCCGACGACGGCTCCGGTCACGCCTCCGGCGATGTTGGCAGCGGTGCTGCTGCCGACCTGACTGCCGCCGATCGCGCCCAGCGCGCCGCCGGCCACCGTGCCGAGCCGGGTCTGCCCCGGCTGGATGACGACTTCGCGAACCGCGAGGACTTCACCGAACTGGACGGTGGCCACTTGTCCCGCTTCGTTTTGCGAGAACGAGGACACACCGGTCTTGGGGGTGCATCCGCTCAGTGCCAGGATCGATACCCCGGCGCAGATGACAATGAATCCAGGCGTTTTCATGGATGATCTCCTTGCATCGAAAAGAAGCGAGGCGGCATTCCGCTTTCTCTTTACTTCTTGGCTTTGGAGGATTTTTCCGGCCAACGGTTGAGCGGCTGGTTGCCGAAGTTCAGTCCCGCCTGACGCGGGTTGATGCAGCTATCGGCGACTTGCGCGGAACAGACCTTGTAGACCTGTCCATCGATGCGGACGGAACTGGCCCGGCCCCGGGTGTCGCGCTCGACGATCTCCGGCCGGGGCGCCGCCGGTGCCGCATCGGCCAGGGTTGCCGTTCCCAGCATGCAGGCGGCAAGACCTGTCATTGCCGATTTCCATCGATTGACCATCGTCGTCATCCTTTCGTCTGTCGTGTTGACCACCGCAAACCATTGGGAATAAACGTTTTCGATCCTGGAATATTGATACGCGAACAATCGATATCTTCGAGAACGAGATGCGCATGCGGCATCGCGGCAAGCGCGTGGCTTGAATAATCGCTTTCAGAATTAAATTGACCGCTCTCGATTTCGAGCGACACGCTACTTATCGCGACTCGAAATAAGTAATAGACTAGGGCATATATCATCTGTAAATTTTGAGACAAAGAGCAATGTGATCATTAACTTCGAATCATTGCTTGTAATCGAACATGACAGCCGGACCGTCTCCGGCACGGAGGGGCCGCAATGATCGTGACGCATTCCCCATTTCGGCTCCTGTCCCTGGCGCTTCATCGCGGGAGGCGTTCGGTATCGGCCAAAGTAGCGACCTCAGCGGCACTGGCGCTGGCAGCGCTGCTGTCCGTGGGCAGCCCTTCCGGCGTGGCGCAAGTGGCGCCCGCCGCCGAGCCGGGCACCGTGCTCATCCGGAACGTCCGCGTCTTCGATGGCCGGAGGGCGGCGCTATCCGGGATTTCCAATGTTCTTGTCCGCGGCAATCTGATCGAACGGATATCGACCGGGGCGCTGGCGGGTACTACCGGCACGCAAGTCATCGATGGAGGGGGGCGGACGCTGATGCCGGGCCTCATCGACGCGCATTGGCATGCCATGTTCGTTCGCCCCACTCCGGTGCAGCTCCTGACGAACGATGTGGGCTACACCACGATACAGGCCGGCGTGGAGGCAACCGCGACACTGATGCGCGGCTTCACGACGGTGCGCGACATGGGAGGGCCGGCATTTTCGCTGAAGCGGTCGATCGATGAGGGCCTTGTGGACGGTCCGCGCATCTACCCTTCGGGCGCGATGATCACGATCACCAGCGGGCACGGCGATTTCCGCCAGCTGAGCGAACTTCCGCGCCGCCCCGGCCAACTCAGCCACATCGAGGAACTGGGCGGGGCCGCCATCGCGGACAGCCCCGACGAGGTTCGCATGCGCGCGCGCGAGCAGCTCATGCACGGCGCGTCGCAAGTGAAGTTGACCGCCGGCGGCGGCGTGGCATCGCCGTTCAGTCCTCTGGACGTTTCCACCTTCACCGAGGGCGAATTGCAGGCCGCCGTCGATGCGGCCGGCAATTGGGGCACTTATGTCGCCGTCCATGCCTATACCCCGGCAGCGATACAGCGCGCGGTGAAAGTGGGCGTGAAATGCATCGAGCACGCGCATCTCATGGATGAGGCGTCGGCCAAGATGATGGCCGACAACGGCGTCTGGCTGAGCACGCAGCCTTTCGTCGACATGGCGATCGGCGCCACCATGGGCCCGAACGAGCAGGCCAAGCTGAAGGAAGTGGTCGATGGTACGGACCGCATGTACCGGCTTGCCCGCAAGTATCGGATCAAGACGGCCTTCGGGACCGACATCCTGTTCTCGTCCCTGCTGGCGACCCGTCAGGGGAATTCCATCGTGGACATGACCAAGTGGTATACGGCTGGCGAAGCGCTGGTCATGGCGACGTCCACCAATGGAGAACTGCTGCGGCTGTCGGGCCCGCGCAATCCCTACCCCGGCCTGCTGGGCGTGGTGGAGCAGGGCGCCTACGCCGATCTCCTGGTGGTGGACGGCAATCCGCTGGACAATATCCGGCTGGTGGCAGATCCCGAAAGGAACTTCGTGATGATCATGAAGGACGGGAAGATCTATAAGAACCGTTTGAACTGAGATACTTCGAATACTTGAGACCTATCCACTCGGTCGGCCTTCGCGCTGACCCGAAAGCGTCGATCTTGAAGCCTGTTCTTGCCTTGGCGGTGTTCATTCCGATCGGCGGATGCGCAAGCATGCCGGTCGAGCGGCGCGCCGACGCGGAAAGCACGGCCCGGCCGGAAATCGCCATCTCGGCAGATGGCAGGTCGGCGAGCATGAGGATCGATGTCCTCACCTACAATATCGAGGGCCTGCCCTGGCCCGCCCGCCGGAACAGATCGCCGAAACTCGAAGAAATCGGCCGCCGTCTCGCTGCTTTCCGTGCGGCGGGGCAGGCGCCGGACATCATCGTTTTCCAGGAGGTATTCAGCAAGTCCGCGGTCCGCGCGGTCGATGCGACCGGCTATCGCAGCATCGTGGCGGGGCCGAGTACCACGTCGCGGCAGGCCAGGAACGAAGAAGGCGCTCTTCCGGGGAAAAGAAGGGCAACCAAAGGCGAAATCGGCGCGAATTTCACATCGGGCGGGCTGGTCATCGCTTCCGACTTCATGATCGAAAGAACGGCCTATGTGCCCTTTGCCAAGGGCAGTTGCGCCGGATTCGACTGCCTATCCAACAAGGGCGCCCTGATGGCGTCCATCCGGATACCGGGCATGCCGGGCGTGCTGGACGTCTTTACGACCCACATGCAGTCCCAGGGCGCATCGAAAGTTCCGGCCGAGCGTCATGTCGCTGCTCATTTCAGGCAGACGAGCGAACTGTCGCGCTTCGTGGCCGATGAAGGCGCCTACGATGCCCCGGTTATCATCGCGGGAGACTTCAACAAGCGCAATTCGGACGAGCGATATTACAATTTCAAGCGGGATCTGCCGCTCGATAACGTTCATCGCCGTTGCCTGGAGCGGCCCACGGAATGCGAAGTGCGGCAGCAGTGGCGCCCGGACGAATGGCGACGCGTTCAGGACCTGCAATTCTTCGCGTCGGGCAAGGGCGTGACCGTCAGGCCGGTGGTGGCGGAAGGGATGTTCGATGGCGGCAGCAGCGGGCCGGTGCTGTCGGATCACATCGGATTTCGCGTGGTCTATGAGGTGAACTGGACTGTGGAGCCTGCTCGCTAGCCTTAGCCCCCTTCCGCGTCATGTCGAAAGGTCACGATCGCCCGCAGCCCCGGCCCGGCATCCTCCAGCGCGAGCACGGCGCCCAGCCGTTCCGCCGAGGACTGGACGATCGCGAGGCCCAGGCCGCTTCCCGACGGGCCGTTCTCGCCCTGGAGGCGGGCGAAGCGGGCCATGGCCTCTCGGCGCTGTCCGGCGGGAATGCCCGGCCCGTCGTCGCTGACGATCAGGTGGGTGCCGGCCTCGTCCCGGCGCAAGGCGACGGTGACCTTGCCGCCGGGCCGGTTGTAGCGGATGGCATTGTCCACGAGGTTCGAAAGCATCTCGTAGACCAGCGAGCGATGGCCTCTTACTGCGAAGGCGATATCCTCGACGCAGTCTAGCAGCAGTTCGACATCGGCCTCGATCGCCTGGTGGATGCGGCGCGAGATCGCCCTTCGGCTCACTTCCACCAGATCGACCTGCTCCAGCGGCGGCAGTGTTCCCGCCTCGTCGGCGCGGGCGAGCGTGAGGAGCTGGGTGAGGAGCCGCTCCAGCCGGTCGGTCGCCTCGTCGATCTCCTGAAGCGCTTCCGCCGAGCCGCGACGGGCCAGCGCGACCTGCACCTTCAGCACCGAGAGCGGCGTGCGCATCTGGTGCGAGGCATCGGCGGTGAAGCGGCGCATGGCGCTGGTGGCATCGTCGAGACGGCCGAGCAGGCGGTCGAACGAGCGCGAAAGCGGGCGCAGTTCGGCGGGCAGGGGGCCGGTGCGCAGCGGCGAGAGGTCCGGCGCGGCGCGGGTGTCACGCGCTTCGATCGCGGCGCGCAGTTCGGAGAGCGGGCGCAGGCTCCAGCCCAGCGCCGGGCGGATCAGCGCCAGAGCCACGCCCACCAGCACGACTTCCCCGAACAGCAGTGCCGCCATCAGCCGCTGGCGCAGGGCATTGCGGTTGTCGAGCGTTTCGGCCACCTGCACCACGACCGGTGCCGGGATGCGGGGCAGGTCGCGCCGCACTTCTCCGATGCGGATCGGCTGGCCGCGATATTCGGCATAGCGGAAGCGCGGTTCCTCGGCGGAAAGCGTGGCGGGATCGGGGGCGGGAAGGTCGGCGTAACCGGTCAGCAGTTCGCCGCCCACGGCGATGCGGTAATAGACGTTGTCGCGCTCGGAATTCTCCAGCATGCCGAAGGCGGCGGGCGGCAGGTCCAGCGTGACTTCGCCGCGCTCCACCTGCACGGTTTCGGCGATGGCGCCCAGCGCGCCGCCCAGCACGCGGTCGTTGGTGCGGCGCACGACGTCGGAGATCAGCGCCCAGCCGATCAGCCCCAGCGCCAGCGCCGCGAGTCCCAGCGGCCCCAGCATCGCGATGCCGAGCCGCAGACGCAGCGATACCGCGCGTCTCACGGGAGCTTCAGGGTCCGTCACGAACGGTCGAGCATGTAGCCCACGCCGCGCACGGTGCGGATCGCCGGGCCGTCCGGCGCCAGCTTGCTGCGCAGGCGCGTGACGTTGACTTCGAGGGCGTTGGAGCCGACCGGATCGTCGAACCCGAAGACTTCGGCCTGCAATGTCTCGCGCGAGACGATCTGCCCGGCGCGCGCCGCCAGCGCTTCCAGCACGGCCCATTCGCGGCGGCGCAGTTCGACCAGCCGCTCTCCCACTTCCACGCGTCCGGTCGATCGGTTGATGGTCATCGCGCCGATCCGCATCTCCGGCGCGGCATCGCCGCCGCGCCTTCGTCCCAGCGCGCGGACGCGGGCTTCCAGTTCCTCGACGTCGAACGGTTTGCGCAAGTAGTCGTCGGCGCCGAGGTCCAGCCCGCGCACGCGGTCGTCCAGCCCGTCGCGGGCCGTCAGCATCAGCACCTGCACCTGATCGCCCCGCGCGCGGAGGCGGGCGAGCACTTCGAATCCGTCGATATCGGGCAGCCCCACGTCGAGAATCACCAGCGAGTAGGGCTCGGTGGCGATGACGGAAAGCGCGTCCTCGCCGCTGGCGACATGGTCGATCGCATGGCCCGCCGCACGCAACAGGGAAACCACGCCGCGCGCCAGTTGCGCGTCATCCTCGACGATCAGGACACGCATGGGCAGGACGCGCATGGGCAGGACACGCATGGGCGAGACTCGGGATGCCGGTTTTCGTGAAAGGTGGATGACAGCTTCGGATCGTAGGGCATGTCTATCAGCTTATCCGACATGAGACGCGGAAAGCGAGAGGATACGGGAATGCGCAGCTTCATAACGGTTCTGACACTTGCAGCGATGATCGCCGTTCCGGCCGCGACCGCGCCTGCCGAAGCGCAGCGGCAAAGGGTCGAGCGCCCGGCTGGCTACCCGCGCTCCTACGATTCCCTGATTGCCGATGCCCGCGCCGAGGGCACCGTGCGGATCTACGCCAATGCCGACAAGGCGGAAATGGTGCCGGTGGTATCGGCCTTCCGCCGCGCCTTTCCCGGCATCCGGGTACTCTATGCCGATCTCGGGTCGGCCGAACTCTATCGCCGTTTCACCTCCGAAACGCGCGCCAAACAGTATTCCGCGGACATCGTCTGGTCTTCGGCAATGGACCAGCAGGTCAAGCTGATCAACGACGGCTATGCCCAGCAATACGCCAGCCCGGAAAAGCCCGCGCTGCCGGAAGCCACGGTGTGGAAGAACATGGGCTTCGGCGTCACCGCCGAGCCGATCGGCGTGGTCTATAACAAGAAGCTGGTGCCCGCCGCGTTGGTGCCGCAGAGCCATCAGCAGCTTGAGCAGCTTCTGCGCAAGCGCCGCGCCGCCTTCATGGGCAAGGTCGCGACGTTCGATCCCGCGCGGTCCAACGTGGGCTATCTCTATCTCTCGCAGGATTTCCAGATCACCCGCGACACCCGCAGCCTGGTCGAGGCGATGGCGGCGACGCGCCCGGTGCTCATGACCCATACCGAGGAGATGCTGCAAGGCGTCGCCTCGGGCAAGCTGGCGATGGCCTATAACGTGATCGGTTCCTACGCGCTCGAACGGGCGCGGCGCGATCCGAACATCGGCGTCGTCTTCCCGCGCGACTATACGATCGTCACCTCGCGCATCGCCTTCATCTCGCGCGAGGCGCGCCATCCGGCGGCGGCGCGGCTGTTCCTCGATTTCCTTCTCTCCCGTGCCGGGCAGGCCCAGCTCGCCCGGCATAGCCTCTGGCCGGTGCGCTCCGATGTGCCCGCCTCTCATCGCCTTCCTGCCGGACAGGCACGCCCCGTGCGCGTCGGCCCGCAGCTTCTCGTCAATCTCGATCGCCTGACCCGCGCGCGCTTCCTGCGCGACTGGAACGCGATCCTTGCCTCTGGACAGAAAACTCGATGAAAATCTTCGCTACGGGCTCAGCGCTCGTCGCCCTGATCGCGGCGACCCCGGCGCTGGCCCAGGAACCGACCAGGGAAGACCTGGCCGAACTGGTGCGCGCGCAGGCCGCCGAAATCGCCTCGCTGCGCCAGCGGGTGGAGAAGCTGGAAGCGGGAGCCACCTCCGCTCAGGCCCCCCCCGCGCTGGCCGCCGCACCGCAGGCG
>NZ_JBJDRF010000037.1:0-53336 GCF_044987305.1 Novosphingobium sp. ZW T3_23 | reverse complement strand
AGCGTGAGCTCGTCGATCAGCCGCGGCAACCGGGTGTAGAGGACGAAGCGGTTATCACGGCAGGCCTTGTGGCCGATTGCACAGGCCAACCAACTTTTGCCGATGCCGGTCGGGCCGATGATGGCCAGGTTCTCGTGTCTGGAGATCCATTCCCCGGCCAGCAGCGTTTCGAAGAGCCGGCGATCAAGGCTGCGGCGTGTTCGGTAATCAACATCCTCAGGTAGGGCGCGGTGCCGCAGTTTTGCGTGACGCAGGCGCAGAGCGAGGCGTCTGTCATTTCGGTAGGTGGCCTCATGGTCGAGCAGCAGCGCCAGCCATTCGGCGTGGCTGAGGCCGGCTGCATCGTCGTTGCTTTCCATCTCGGCGAAGGCCTTGGCCATGCCTGCGAGGCCGAGTTGGCCCAGAAGGTCCAGAGTGGGATGCTTCAGCATTCTTGCTCCTTCAGTTGTAGTAGCTTGAGCCGCGGATGTTGGAGTGGATGATCGGCTCTTGCTCGGGGGATTGGGGAACGGGCACCTGGTCGAGGCCCTTCTCGAGGATCGATTTGACCGACGGATAATTGCGCGCCTGGATTTCCAGCGCGCGCAGCGCCGCGGCCTCAAGCCGCTGGGCACCGAAGCGTCTCTCGAGCCCGATGATGCCCAAGCATGACCGGTAGCCCTGTTCCGGATGGGGTTTTGCCTCGATGACCTTCTCGACCAGCAAGGACAGCATCGGCCCGATCCGGCTTGCCTCTTCGCGGATCTTGGCCGGCGTCCATTCGCCGTAGCGCCGATGGCTGGAGGGCATGTGCTCGGGGACTGTGGTGTGTCTGCCATTCCCGCTGCCGCGCATGTGCACGGCGATACGCTCGCCTCCCAGGAAGATTTCAACTGTGCTGGCCGTGAACCGGGTTTCGACCTCCCGGCGCGCGAAGCGGTGCGGGACGGAGTAGTGATGCCGCTCGATCGCGATATGATAATCGAGCCCGACGCGGCAGCGGCGCCATTCGGCATGAACCCACGGTGTTGATTGCCATTGAGAAGTGACCCGGGGTTTCCATTGAGAACTGACCCGGGTGGGCGTGGTTTATGTGCTGCCGTTGAGCGGCAGGTTCAAGATGCTGGCTTCTCCTTTCTAGGTTTGGGTGCAGCGGTGCTGGCGCGGAAGCGGAAGCTGTCGTTCCCAGTTTCCAGGATGTGGCAGTGGTGGGTAAGCCGATCTAGCAGCGCGGTGGTCATCTTGGCATCGCCGAACACGCCGGACCATTCGCTGAAGCTCAGGTTGGTGGTGATGACGACGCTGGTGCGCTCGTACAGCTTGCTGAGCAGATGGAAGAGCATGGCGCCGCCCGATGAACTGAAGGGCAGGTAGCCCAGTTCATCCAGGATGAGCAGGTCGAGGCGTAGCAGGCGTTCTGTTAACTGGCCGGATTTGTTCGAGGTCTTTTCCTGCTCAAGCGCATTGACCAGATCGACCGTGGAGAAGAAGCGGACCTTCTTGCGGTGATGCTCGACAGCCTGCACACCCAAGGCGGTGGCGATATGGCTCTTGCCGGTTCCGGGTCCGCCAATCAGCACGACGTTGTCTGCGTTTTCCATGAAGTCGCCCTGGTGAAGCTGGCGCACGAGGGCTTCGTTGATCTCGCTGGCGGCAAAGTCGAAGCCAGCGAGATCCTTGTAGGCCGGGAAGCGGGCCGCCTTGATCTGATAGGCAATGGACCTGACCTCCCGTTCGGCCATCTCTGCCTTCAGGAGCCCAGCCAGCATCGGCAAGGCAGCATCGAAGGCAGGCGCACCCTGCTCGATCAGTTCGTCGGCGGCCTGAGCCATGCCAAACATCTTGAGGCTGCGCAGCATGACGACGACCGCAGCACTGGCGGGGTCATGACGCATGGCGGATCTCCCTGAGCATGTCATAGCGAACGACATTGGCCTCCGGCTCCTGCGTCAGGCGCAGGGCCTGGGGCGCATCGATCGGCGAAGCTGGGGGCGCCTTGCCGTCAACGAGGCGATGCAACACGTTGAGAACGTGGGTCTTGGTGGCGACACCGGCCTCCAGAGCCAACTCGGCCGCACTCAGCACCGCCTGCTCGTCATGATGCAGAACGAGAGACAGGATCTCGACCATCTCTCTGTCGCCGCCTGGGCGCTTGAGCAGATGACTTTGCAATTGCCGGAAGGCTTCAGGCATCTCGAGAAAGGGTGCGCCATTGCGCAAGGCACCGGGCTTGCGCTGGATTACCGCCAGATAATGCCGCCAGTCATAGATTGTCCGTCCCGGCTTGTGATGGGAGCGGTCGATGAGCCGGGCATGTTCGCACACGACCTGGCCTTCGGCCACAATGACAAGACGATCCGGGTAGATCCGCAGGCTGACCGGCCGGTTCGCGAACGAAGCAGGCACGGAATAGCGGTTGCGGTCGAAGGCGATGAGGCAGGTCGGCGACACGCGCTTGATCTGCTCGACAAAGCCATCGAAGGGCCGGCCCAGCGGCATCAGGCAGGAAACTTCCTCGGCATGCACATCAGCCACGGTGCCGGGCATGACACCATGCTGGATCTCGCCCCATTGCGCGATGCACTGTTCTTCTAGCCAAGCGTTCAACTCAGCCAGATCGCGGAAGCTGGGCATCGGTTGCCACAACCGGCGCCGAGCGTCCTGGACGTTCTTCTCGACTTGCCCTTTCTCCCAGCCTGAAGCCGGATTGCAGAAGTCGGTCTCGAACAGATAATGGCTGGCCATGGCGGCAAACCTCGCGTTGACCTGCCGTGCCTTCCCGGCCCCGATCTTGTCGACAGCGGTCCTCATATTGTCGAAGATCCCGCGCTGGGGCACGCCGCCCAGCACCCGGAACGCCTGCGTCAGCGCGTCGAACAGCATCTCATGGGTCTGGAGCAGATAGGCTCGTACGATGAAGGCGCGGCTATGTGCCAGCTTGGTATGGGCAACCTGCAGCTTCGTGGGCTTGCCGCCCAACACGGCGTAATCCTCGCTCCAGTCGAACTGGAACGCCTCGCCAGGCTGGAAAACCAGAGGCACGAATGTCCCGCGTGTCAGTGGGCGTGTAATTCTCCGCAAATGTGGGCTTTGAAAATTCCCTGATTGTTGGACCTGGTTGCCCAATGAGCCGGGGTTAACCCCGGCTCATTGGGCAACGCCAAAATCGGCACGATGATCTCCTGAGGGAGGCCCGCCGATGATCCGACTTGGAGAAGCCATGATGATATTGGAGTTGCACCGGCAGGGGCTGTCGGTAACCGCCATCGCCCGTCGAACGGGCCGCGATCCCAAGACCATTCGCAAATACATCGAGCGCGGCATCGAGGTGCCCGCTTACGGCCCTCGTAAATTGGGGCGACCATGCAAGATCGCTCCTTACATGGAATTCCTGCGTGAGCGGATTACCGCGTTTCCCGATCTGACGGCCTCGCGGCTCACCCGCGAGATCAGGGAGATGGGCTATGTCGGCGCCTATACCGCAGTTAAGCGCTACCTCGCAGCAATCCGGCCAGAACATGATCCCAAGCCCTACGAGGTTCGCTTTGAGACCAAGGCCGGCGTCCAGGCACAGGTCGACTTCGCCCGGTTCGTCGTCGAATTTACCGACGAACCGGGGGCGGCACGCATCGTCTGGCTATTCGGCCTCGTGCTCGGCTACTCACGGTTCCTGTTTGCCCGCTATGTGTTGCACCAGGATCTGCAAACGCTGCTGCGCTGTCATATGCAGGCGTTCGAGGCGCTGGACGGCGTACCGATCGAGATCCTTTACGACCGGATGAAGACTGCGGTGACCGGCGAGGATGACCAGGGTCACATCGTCTACAACACCTCGCTGCTGGCGTTGGCGAAGCATTATCGGTTCCAGCCCAGGGCCTGCCGCCCCTATCGCGCCAAAACGAAGGGCAAGGTTGAGCGGCCCTTCCGCTATATCCGCGAGGATTTTTTCCTGGGCCGCAGCTTCCGCAACATGGAGGACCTCAACGCCCAGCTCATCGACTGGCTCGACAACGTTGCGAATGTGCGGGTGCACGGGACGACCCAGCGCGTGGTGGCGGAGGCCTTCGCTGAGGAGCAAGAAGAGCTGCAACGCGTACCCGAACACCGCTTCAACGCCGTCTTGAAGCTCGAGCGGCGGGTCAGCCACGACGGCCTCGTGGCCGTCGGTGGTAACTATTACAGCGTTCCTGACCGAACTCGCCGCATCGTTGAGATCGAGCAGTTACCGGACCTGGTCCGCATCATCGACCGCGGCATCGTCGTTGCCGAGCACCCCATGCTCGAGGGGCGCCGGCAATATCGCATCGATCAACGCCATCGCACCGGACGGCCGCAGCCGCGAACGCAGGAACGGCCCACGACCATGATCGGCCGGGTCGGCGACCACGTGCCGCTGCGCTCACTGGCAGTCTATGAGGCCATCGGCGCGAGCCTGGCGATGGAGGGCCGGCCATGAACGGTGCGGCACCATCCTCGCGCGTCGACTCCATCCGACGGAATTTGGTCATGCTCAAGATGCCGCGCGCACTCGAGATTCTCGATGCCACTCTGCGGCGTATCGAGCAGGGTCAGATCGACGGCATCGAGGCGATCGATGAACTCCTGGGCGAAGAGCTCTCACTGCGCGAGAACCGGCGGATCAAGGCGGCCCTGCGCATGGCCCGGTTACCGGTCGTCAAGACCTTGGCTGGCTACGACTTCTCGTTCCAGCCCTCGCTCGACCGCAATCGCATCCTCGCGCTCGCTGGCCTCGACTTCATTGAACGGGCCGAGGTCGTCCACCTGCTCGGTCCGCCTGGTACTGGCAAGAGCCACATCGCGACCGCACTGGCGGTCGAGGCCGTGCGCGCCGGCAAGGCGGTCTACTTCATCCCTCTGGCAGATCTGATCGCCCAGCTTGCGAAGGCCGAGCGCGAAGGCACGCTTAGGGAGAAGATCCGCTTCTTGACCAGGGCATCGCTGTTGGTCGTCGACGAGATCGGATACCTGCCGGTCACGCCCGGTGGCGCCAACCTGTTCTTCCAGCTCGTCAATGCACGCTACGAAAAGGGTGCCATGATCCTCACCTCCAACCGCGGCTTCGCCGAATGGGGAGAGGTCTTCGGGGATCCCGTCGTCGCCACGGCCCTGCTCGACAGGCTGCTGCACCACGCCGTCGTCATCCAGATCGAGGGGGCCAGCTACCGTATGCGCGAGCACGCCGCGCTCGTGCCCGAAAACGTGCGCAACGGCGCCGCGTTCAATTCGCCACCGCCGAAACGCCGGGGCCGACCGCCGATGAAAGGAAAAGCAGATCTCGAATACGGCTGATCGCCGCTCCGCCCAAAGCAACAGCATAGGGAATTTTGGGCGCCCATATCCGGGGAAAGATCGGTGCCCGTTGACACCGCGCCCGCTGGTCTGTTGTTCATACTGAAGCTCGGTCCGCCAGCGCCGGGCAAAAGCTGCAACCCGGTTATAAGAGCCATCATATCCCAGCTTTACCAGATCGGCGTGCAACTGCTTGGCGGTCAGCTTCTGTTTGCGGGATTTCTTGGATTCCACCCGCAGCCAAGCGGTTAGCTTGTCCGCGAAGGGATCGAGTTTGCTGGGCCGCAACGGAACCTTGAAGCTGGGCTCCACCGCATCGGAACGCAGATATTTACGGATGGTGTTGCGGGATAGGCCGGTCCGGCGCTTGATCTCCCGAATGGGGATCTTCTGCCGGAAATGCCACCGGCGGATCACACTGAGTAAGTCCATGTCGATCACTCCACGACCCTCCGACTGGCAGCCGGAAGGGAGGAAAACATGGGTCAATTCTCAGCGGAAACTTATAGCCTTCCCGGGTCACTTCTCAGTGGCAATCAACAGAAAGGTATCGTGACGACGTAACCCATGTTCTAGAGCATCTCAGATCAGCGACAGCTAAGCTCGGACACTGAATGCTGAACCTGCCTGCAAAAAGCAGCTAATAGTCGGCCTAGGGAATACCGAAAAGATATTTGGCGCCCGCAATATCGGCGGCAGCGGTCATTATCACTTCCATCATGAATGTCCGCATTCCTTGGCTCACTATCCGAAACCGGACCGACCGGAATGTCCCACGCCAAGTCGTTCAGGTTCAGTTGCAATTCGGTGAACCTACGGAAACTATCAAGGTTCCGGTATGACTTGGTCTACGACCGCTATGTCGAAGGGTTTCGGGCGCCGGCAGGCGTACGAAAGTCTTCGGCGTTTACGACACCTCGCCTTTGCGCGTTGTTATACAGCTTCGATCAATATACGCCATTTCCGAAGCGAATGCGAAAATGGGAGGCACGCCGAACCCCGACGGTGGCGATCATGCTGCCGAACGGCCGAATATTCCACGCCATGTCGTTCAGGTTCACCAGCAACTCGGTGAACCGAGGGCAGCTAACAGAAAGCCGAGATCAGGTGGTTTTTGTCCGCTATGTCGGCGCACCACGATGTAGTACGCAAGGCACACACCGTCTCGTAGTCGCTCGCGGTAGTTTTTTGGGGTCGGTCGCGGAGCTGCAAACTTCGGCTCTGTCGATGAAGTAACCGTCGCGACGCCTAGTATTTCATAAAGCCCTGAAAGAACGAGCGCCGCGATCAGTGATCGCGGCGCCAATCTGTCAGCCGTTCAGCTTGTCCTTGATCGCCTTTGCGGGTGCGAAAGTGAGCTTCTTTGAAGCCCCGATCTGAATGGTTTCGCCCGTCGAAGGATTGCGGCCTTCGCGGGCCGGGGAGTCTTTCACTTTGAACTTACCGAAACCGTTCAGCGAAATCTCTTCACCTGCCGCGGCAGCATCGGCGATCGCACCGAACACGGCGTCGATGACCTTCTTTGCGTCGGACTTAGTCATACCAGTTTCGGCTGTAAGCTTGTCGGCAAGGTCGGCATTATTCACTGTCGCATTCTCCTAATACAATTATGTAATCTGCGGATATTAACTAAAGTTTGGCGCGTAGTTCGGCTATCTTATCCAGACAAACCCGGTGGACTGTTTGGCCCAACTCCTCTATGTGTGTCACTAACCAGTCGAGTTGCTCGAGGGTAATGGTATATTCATCGGAGTACCGACCCTTCACGTACGCCTCTTTCAACTTCTCGAAGCCAGCACGATCCCGCTTCGTCGCTCGGGGCCAAGGGTGGATCAGCGCTCCAGAAATTTTTTCAGCCTGAGTGCGAAGGAAGGCGATGTTATGCGACCGGGGTGTGTAAAATGTACACACGAGCAGAACACACTGATAGAGGCGCTCTACCGTTTGGTGCAGATCGTAGGCAGAATCGTTATAGAACTCAGCGCCGTTTTGTATTTCGTATCGTGCAACTTGAAACCGTCGCATTGCAGCGGGAAACCCCTTTTCGAAGTAGCGTTCGGCCGTGGAGAGAGCTGCTTCAGGGGTCTTCGGACGCGGTTTAGCAAGTTCGGATTCGTCAGCCTGATAAATGGCTATTCCGTCACGAGCGATATCCAAGAAAAAGTAACGGCCGTGAGAGAGACCATCATTCGTTTCCTGGAGTGTATGAACAATGAGGTTTGTCGGAGTGTTGAGGTAGCCGGATATTTCTCGTTCTCGGCTTAGGCGTTCGTCGGCTTTTTCCCAGTAATCGACCCAGTCGGTCAATTCGGGCTGATTGACGATCACTAAAATGTCGAAATCGGATTGATAGCCTTTGCCGGTCGTGGGCTCGTTCACCCAATCTCCACGTGCGAACGATCCAAAAAGAATGATCTTAAGAATCCGACCCATCTTTCGCTGCCCAGTCGGCCGGCCTAGGGCATCGTTTAACTCCTCAAAAATGATCCGGACGAGGCGCTCGAGTTCGCGCTGCTTTCTGGCTGGGAGGTGATCAAGGCTGGTCTTCATTGGCTACGCATCAAACTCAAGGATCAGGCAACAAGGCATGGCCGGGCTAGCCAGTATGTGCAAGGCCCCGCTGGCAAATTCAGCCTTCGAGTATCCGTGCGTCGCTCGAAATCTGTTCGGCATATATTTGCAATGTATCATGGATTTGGTTGCACGAAAAGAACAATGTGAGAACGGAAGGGGAGGTGTTGTCAGATTGAGTGGGTAGGGTACAATTCTCCTGTTTGATAGCGGGCTACCTAGCGGGAGCGCACTTATGGACGGGCAGACACACAGGGATGGAGCGTGGTCGGGCCACGTCAACCAGTTGCAGGTTGCTCGGGTCTATCTCGAACTTCGGGACGGTACCTCTCATCCAGGCCTGTTCGTTTATTCATTAAGCGAAGCTCTTCGGCTGATCGTTGAGTACGGTCTGGCAGCACCTCGCGCATTCATCACTCTAGATGACGAGATCGTCCTTGAGGTCTGCGATGGAGATCTTGAATTTCCAGATAGCGCGGAGCTCATTTTCAACGAGTATCGGGCTCGCTTTCCCTCATGGCTTGAATCATGGTGCGAGCCGGAAAATCTCGGAAATTGGCTTAGGTGCCGTTGTGCTAGACTGGCGGATGTTGCCAAAGCCCATGCTGAGGCGAGTGGTTTCGACGGATCAGTGCCTGATTCCTATGATCATCCGTTGAACAGACTCGAACGGGAGGTGCAGTCCGTGGCGGCGAAGCACGGGGTCAACCTCTTTGCTTTCGGCTTCCAAGTACCAAGTGTTGTGTGTGCCGAGCTGGAGCGGATTGCTTCTGACGTTTCAGCCGAGGAGGACAATGTCGTTTCTGGCGATTGTGAAACGAACCCGGTTTTGCAGGATCTGGCAAAATTTGCCACGGAAGTTTCATCCGATTCCGTCTCGGATCCTCAACTAGGAGGACGCTCTTCTGAGACCTTCGCCTTGCAACGAGTGATCAGCTCGAGGTCGGTCAGGTACATGCTGTGGTTTGCCCTGACCAAGCCCATTCGGTCGGTTCTAATTGCTTCGCTTTGCATTGCAGCTGCCGGTTTGATCTATGGTAACGACCTGCAGGACAGTCTCATGAAGCTGGCTACGGTCATAATGTATAGCGCGATGATTGTTTTCGCCATGGTTCTGTATCGGGTGTTAGACGCATTGGGGCGCGGACCATCGAACTCAGGCTTCGATCGAAACCAGGCGATTTCTCCTGACGATCTCGACCAGCACGTTCTCCGAGGTGACCGAATACCGAGGTCGATGGATGCGAGTGATCCAGCTTCTGGAAGTCTTTGGATCGGGAACCATGCCCGAGACGAACTAATCAACGACCATATGGACCATCGGCATCGTTAGTCTTTTCGGGTGCGATATGTAGGGTCAACGTCTCCCCACCCGTAATCTCGGTCGGTCGAGAGCCGACCGGAGTTCAAGATCTTACGCTGTTCGATAGAACTCATTGGAGCGTTCACGTCGACGATTGACCTGCCAAAAGCTGCCTCATCGAGATACCGATTTCGCAGGCCGTCTTTTCCTAGCATCTGCTCAGAAAGGATTTCGCTAAACGCTGCCGCTGGATTGTTCGTTTTTGAAGCGGCCATTTCTGCTTCTGCAATCACGGAGCGAACATCGTAGTTGACGATGTCCATAGTGCTACCAGCAACTGTGCTGCTGCCACCGCTTTCGCGGCTTTCCAAGCCGAGGCCGTAACGAGAGTGCCCGTCGTAGTCGCGCTTTGAACTCGATGACGGAGCCGAGCTTCCGTCAGCTTGTGCCGGTTTACCTTGGGAAACCGAAGACGCGCCTCCGCCGATGCTTCCGCTGGCGTAGGTGCTGAAAATGTTCTGTTTTTCGGCGCTCCGAGTTAAAGAACGTTGCCACCCCGTCTGCACCATTACGGCTTGCAGGTCGCGCTGCAGGGTGTCGGCGACCTGCGGTTTGAGGCGCCATTCGCCTTTCCGGTCCATTTCGAAGCCGCCGCGCAGCCAGTTGGCCAGCATTTCCTTTCCTTCTGCGCCGCCGCCCATGAAGTGCTCGATCGTGTCTGGGCCAGCCTGCTTACCGGCCTCGAAGCGCGTGCTGGTGTCGGAGCGGGCAGACTGCGCGAAGCTCGTGGCACTGGATACGAGCATATCGTTGTCGGCAAGGCTGAGCCGCGCTGTTCCGCCCTTGGTGATCGCGCCGAACTGGCTTTCGTTGATGAGCCCGGCATCGCGGAATGCGGCTGCATTTCTGGGCGTCAGGTTCATGCTGAAATCGCCGTTCTGGTCCATGGCGATCTGCCGCTTGGTGAGGCGGATGCCGTTTGCCGCGAGCAGGCCTTGCATACGCGACAGGCGTTCGTTCTCGACGATGTTCGTGAGACGGCGATTTCGGGCCCTGTCGGCGATGCCGGCTGCGCCGCCTTCATCCATGTCCACACGATTTCCAACCGTTTGGCCGAGCGCTGTAATGAAGCTGTCCAGCCGCGCCGCCTCGCGTACGGAGGCGTTTGCGGCATAGGCGCCCTGGGCAAAGCCCTCGTTGTCGGCCTGGCGGCGCTGTTCGCCGATGCGGGCCGAGCTACGGGTGCCGTCGTGGCCGACCTCGCGCTGTGCATCCAGCTTGCCGGCGCGTTCAGCAAAGTCGTATCCTGCGGCTTCCTTGGTGCGGCCATATACGCTCGTGCCTTGGCGCGCGGCCTCTGCGCTCGCCCCGTCGGCGGTTCCGAGCTGGACAGCAGCGTAGTAGCTTTCCAGCGCGTGGAGGACCTGCGCTTCACTTCGCCCGGTGGAATGACCGAGCTGGGTAATCGCGGTGCTCCGGGCTTCGCCGGAGAGCGCATTCATGAAGCCGATCCGGCGTGCCGTTTCCGTCACGCCGAGGCCGAGCATGCCGGCGGCCTGGCGCTGACCATGGTTCGATCCGGTGCGCCATGCCTGCTCCGTCGCGACATTGCCGCGCTCGGTTTCGGCGACGCGGTTACCGGCCTGATCTCGGCGACCCTCCATAGCACCGACCTGGATCTGCGCGCCCGTCAGATCGTTGGCGAGTATCTGATGCTGATCGTAGGCGTTGGCGATGAGCTTGGCGAACGTTGGGTCCGCATGGGCCTCGGCAATGACGCCGGTGGCTTTGAGCTGCGCGTCCTGCGGGGAATAACCGCTTCGCTCAAAATGCCGGGTCGCGGCCTGCACCATCATGCCGTAGGCGCGCTGATCGCCGAAAGCGCGCCACTGCACGAGGTTCTGGGAAAAGCCGGCGAAGGCCTGCTCACCGGCCTTGCCTTCGCCGAAATAGCCGGTGCCGATCGCGCGCAGCGCGTCCTTTTCGGCGAACTGATGAATGGCGCCTGTGGCTGCGTTGGCTTCGACCGCCCGGGCGGTGGCGGGATCGGAAAGGTCCTTGCCGGAGAGAGCAGGGGCCAGGCTGCCCAGTTGCCGCGCGCCGTCGATCCCGCCTAGCGCGAAAGCCGTCGAACCCCGCGCGCCCGGGCTCTCGCCGAGGACGTGACCCGCCTCACCGAAGGCGCGGTTGGTCTGGAAACTCGCTCGCTCGCCGAAGTCCCCGAAGCTCGAGGCGGCGCTGCGGCGCGCGCCGGTTCCCAGCGCCGAGGCCTGGGCTTCGAGCGCGGAAGCCTGCCCTTCCGCAGTGGCCATCGGTGCCGCGGCGGCCGTCCCCTGACCGGCGATGCCAAGCGAGCCCGAAGTGAAGGCCGAGAAAACATTGCCGCTGAAGCGGAAGACGGTGAAAATGAAGGCCCCTGCAAGGCCTGCAGCCGCCGTCCGAAACGTGCCGAAGATGGCCAGCGCCTTCATGGCTGCCGAGGGCGCCATTAGCCAGGCATTGGCGGCAAGATTGTTGGTGCGCAGTTCCGCGAGGCTCGCCATCGCCCGGCCGAGCGTCAGCTGGTAGATGCCCGCGTCGATCACGCCCCAGAGCGCGACGAAAACGAACATGCCGAGCGCGAAGCTCGCCACCCTGAGGTTGATAGGCGTCAGTACGAAGAGCAGGGCGACGGGGATCATGAACAGCACGATGCCGAACACGGCAGCCCTGATCGTCGGCATCCATTCGTTGGCGACCGACATCGTGGCGAGACCATTCGATCCGACCGCCCTGTTGGCCATGGCGCGTGCGGCGCCCGCCGGCGAGTCTTCGAACAGGACGTCGCCCACGCTGTGTGAGAGCAGCGTATGCGTGAACAGCGCCTGGGCAGTCAGCGGGCGATCGAGCATCATCTGGCCAAGATTGCCCAGCTGCTGCCTGCAGCGAGCGAGCTGCTGGGCATCGGCGGTGTCGTAGCCGGTCTGCGCGCAGACCTGCTTGCTGTAGGTGTCAAACAGTGCGGGATCGGAAAGCCTACCCGCGATGTGATCCCAGGCCTGCGTACAGCTGACTGTGCTGCCGCCCTTGTTGCTCTCGGTATAGATCGTCGAGAAGGTTGCGGGGCCGGCCATCGCCGCGAACGAGGCGGGCAGGTCGGTGCTGGTTCGCAGCAGCTGATCGTCATCGATCCCATAGGCCGGCGAGACCCGCGCCACAGGGTAACACTGCCGCACGTAGTCCTTGATCGTTGCATCGAGGAAAGTGTCGGTCATCGGTCCGCGCGGGCTGACGGCATTGAGGAACAGGTCGAAGCTGTGACCGCCCGATCCGAATTCCAGCTTGGCATTGGGATCGAGCGTATTGTCGTCGATCGTCTCCACGAGGGCGCGTTCCATCATGTTGCTGGCGCCGCCGACCAGGACCAGGAGGTTGGGCACCCCGCCTACAGCCTGGTAGGCGTTGCGTACCCGGTCATAGACGTGGACGGTTCCGGTCGAGGCGATGAGGCCGACGAAGACGCCGACCCCGAACAGGATCTGAAATCCGAAGGCCACCAGGCCCATTCCGGACCCGCGGACGCTGGCGATCACGGCGCCGAGCGCGATGCCGGCCGTCGCGATGATAAGGACCAGGGTTTCGTAGCGCGGATCGCCGAAGATCATCGAGACGAGGCGGAATGCATCCACCGTCTCGGCAAAGCCGTCATAGGTATGAAAGCTTGCGTTGATCGCTGCGGCAGGCGTGGCGGTCAGGCTCTGTACCAAGGCGGCGAGGGCGGCGGCGCGCTGGACGAAGGTTCGGTGCATCGCTGCTACTCGCGGCGGGCGGCAGCGCCCGCTGCATCGCGTGCATCGCGGTCACGCTCGCGCAGCAGACCCCCATAGTTCGCCGACAGGTTGGCAGCCGAGAGCGCAGCCATGTAGCTCTGGCGCATCTGAGCGCGCTGTCGGAGCGCCTCTTCCCGCAGATCGCGCAGCTGTTCGATGCCTTTGGCGAGAATGCGCGTCTGGCAGAAATTGGCGCTGGCGCTGTCCGCCGCGCCAGCTGCCGTTGCTCCGCGCTCGGCATTATTGACGGCGAAGTCGATCGTGCGCGTGAGATCGTTGAGCATCTGGTAGGCGAGCGAGAGCGCGACGAGCTCGTCGGTGTCGGCGATCACGGAACCGACGACGCCCTGGCGAACGCCCCATTCCAGCATCCGGTAGACCGGCAAAGTCCGCACGTTGGCGACGAACTGCTTTTCGTCGGGTGATAATGCGGACCGGGTGCGGACTTTCGTGGCAATGGCCTCCATGCGGCCGCGCGCCATCGCAAGAGCGCCGCGTCCGCGGCCGTCCGGACTGCAGTCAGCACTCGTCGGTGGCACATTGAGCGCCCGCTTCTGCACAGTCCCTGTCAGGAAATCCTGCGGGCTATCGGTATCCTGGCGTGGGCACTGCGGGATCGGTGTGAAGAGCGGCAATTTGTCGTTGGTGTCCCAGCGCATGTAAACGTCGCCGACACGCGCCCGCATGACGCTCGCCCAGTCACCGGCGCCGATGCGCGAAGCGGCATGGCCAAGGAGTGAGCCGGTGCGGAAGATTTCGGTAACCTCGGCAGGACAGTTGGCGAGCGCGTCCTTCAGATCCTCGGTCGGATTGTTGGCATTGGCCTCGATCTTCTCGCGGCTCTGCTGGTAGCTCTTAGCAAAGCCCTGCTTGACCGAGCGGTATCCGGTCATTTCCTCGATGATCCCGGACATGTTGTCATCGCCCTTGGCGATCTGCACCATCCGGTTGGCAAGCCGGCAATCGTTGACCTGGATCGAGTTCAGGAAGTTGGTCGCGGCTTCCATCTTGCTGATGATGTTTCCCATCTTCTCGTCGAGGGTCTCGAGCAGATACTGGAAAGCCACGGCGGGGGCGGCCTGGAGGATGCTCTCGAGCTTCTGCACCAGGTACTCCGGATCGAGGAACGACATACCGCCCAGGAACATGTCGATGCCGCCGCAGCCTGCGCGAACCTTGGGCAGGCTCATCGACATGAGGTAGTCGTTATGGACGTCTACGCGGCCCGACATGCCGCCGGCGGTCAGATAGCCCCGCGTCTGATCCTCGAAGCTGCCCGGCGAAGAATAAGTGACGTTGTCGAACCAGCTTTCTGCCCAACTCTGCGCCCGTGCCGGAGCAGCGACGGACAGACATTCAAGCAGGACAAATCCGGATCCGATCAGGCGCGGGATTGGCATGACAAACCTCGTGTGGGATAAGGCGGCAAGCGAAGTGACGCTAAATCTTCAGGAAATTTAACCTTGCAAATTTGGATCGATATTCCGAATATGCGAGGATGATAGAAAGGCAGGTTACAGCCGAACTCGTCGAGCGATTGGACAGTGCTCCAGCCGTCGCCCTCCTTGGCCCGCGCCAGGTCGGCAAGACCACGCTTGCTCAAACCATCGGCGAGGAGCGGGACGCGCTCTACCTGGATCTCGAGTCCGAGGCTGACCGCGCCAAGCTCGCGGAGCCCGAACTCTATCTCGCGCAGCACGAGGACAAGCTCGTCATTCTCGACGAGGTCCACAGGCTGCCGGAGATCTTCCAGCCGCTGCGCGGGCTGATCGACAAGGGACGCCGCAAGGGCCTGAGGACCGGCCGCTTCCTGCTGCTTGGATCCGCATCGATCGACCTCCTCGCCCAGTCGGGCGAAAGCCTCGCCGGGCGCATCAGCTACCTTGAGATGGGGCCCCTCGGCATTGTAGAGGCACCGAAGCAGGATGGCGACAAGCTCTGGCTGCGGGGTGGGTTTCCCGACAGCTTCCTGGCCCGCAGCGATCATCTGAGCATGCGGTGGCGGCGAGATTTCATTCGCACTTATCTCGAGCGTGACATCCCGATGTTCGGGCCGCGCATTCCCGCCGAGACGCTGCGCCGGTTCTGGACGATGCTGGCGCACCACCAATCCAGCCTCCTCAATGCCTCGGAATTCGCAAGGAGCCTTGGTGTCGATTCCAAGACGGTTGCGAGCTATCTCGATCTGATGGTCGACCTGCTCCTGGTCCGCCGTCTCGAGCCCTGGCACAGCAATGCCTCGAAGCGCCTCGTCAAATCCCCGCGCATCTATGTGCGGGACAGCGGTCTGGTTCACGCGCTGCTGGGGATCGTGACATCGGAGGACCTGCTCGGCCACCCGGTCGCCGGCGCGAGCTGGGAAGGGTTTGCGCTCGAAAGCCTGATCATGGCGGCGCCTGAAGGAACGGCTGCAAATTTCTATCGTAGCGCCGCAGGTGCCGAAATCGATCTTCTGCTCACACTGCCCGGCGGTGAACTCTGGGCCATCGAGTTCAAGCGCAGCCTCGCCCCCAAGGTCGAACGCGGGTTCCATCACGCGGCGGATGACCTTGCCCCTGCGCGCAAGATCATCGTCTATCCGGGGACTGAGGCATATCCTTCGGGTCACGGGCTCGAAGTGATGCCGCTGCGTGACGCCGCGCGCCTGCTTGCCGGCCAGGCATAAGGCTAACGCATGCGTTCCCGGCGTCATGGCCGCGGTTTCCGGTTCGGGGGTGGACCGGCGACAATGCCGGTAAACTTTGCCATCGCGCGTACAGCCACCGCGGGCCTGACCCCCGTCAGCATCTTCGAGGAGAGGTAGAGGTTGCGCGCAAGGTTCGCGGTGTGATCGGTACCGATCGCAATCGGGACCGTTCGGGCCTGATCTGCTCGGGGGCGCACCCAGGCCACCGGATATCCGACCCACGGCAGACCCATTCGGCCCGAGAGGACAGCAGCTTGCTCGGGACCGAGCGCGCGAACCTGCCAGCCGTACCTGCGCGCGAGACCACTCAATTTCGACCAGAGGTCGCCGCAGGGAACGCATCCGGGCGACGTCGTCATCTCAATCACGAAAGCGGGACCATGGCCGGCAAGGGTCGGGGCGAAGTCGTCCGGAAAGTCGCGCGTTACGGGAACCCTTGAAAGCCATGCCGCCATCGCCTGCTGATCGGAGACCGGGTGGATGGCCGCGCTGCGCGGATCGGCGGCGGCACTGGCCTGAGTTGCCGCCGAGATGTAGAGGGCGGTTGCGGCGCCGGATACGACAGCAGCAAGCCGCTGTGTTCCGCCTGTCATGGCACGTCCCCGCCCAGACTTGTCGAAGCGATGTTGGTAAGGCCGCGGCCGGAACTGCCCGCCGCGACGGGGCCGTTACCAAGGGCATCGAAGAACCCTGCATCCTCGCCGGGGCCGGTCATGAACTGCTCCGGCCGGATATCGCCTCGTAGCAGACGCACCGCCTGATAGGTCATCTGGGCAAGAGTGGGATAGGCTTCGACACCCGTCGCCACGATCATCCTCTGCTGGCTGCCGCGGCGGATCACCATGGTGGTCGGTGTCACTTCGACCCCAAAGCGTGACCCGGCCTCGGGGCGTTCGTCGAGATCGATCCGCGTGACCTGCCAGCCGGTCTCATCCTGGAAGCGCTGGATGATCGGCCACTGCACGCGGCAATATCCGCAAGAAACCCGCGAGAACATGACCAGCGCGAACTCGTTCGCCTTAGCGCGCAAATAGGCGTTTCGGATTGTGTCCTTCTGTGCGGCAAGCTGCGCGCGGGCATCGCCGACCATCGGGTTTGCCGATTTCGCATTGAGCTCCGGGTTCTGGAGCATGGCGATCTGCGTGAGCCCCGCAAAGGCGCGTGCCTTGCGCCGCGCGAAGTCCTCAAGACGCCAGAAGTCCGCGACCGCCTCAACGGTCAGCACTGTCGCTGCATAGTCGCGCTGATCCTCGATCAGCTTGCGAATCCGGGGCGGGGTCCAGGCCGCGAGTTCGGCCATCGGCGGGATGCGCGGTTTTGGGAGCGGCTCCTCCGCCGCTGGGCTTTCCGGTTCGGGAGCCTGGTACCACCAGTAGCCGCGCCGGCCTTCGGGCGGAGCGGTCTTGGCGCCTGGGGACGGCTGCGCGGCACTGGACAGCACTGCGGCCGCCGCAATGGCCTGGAGGAGGGTGCCGCTCACAGTAACCGCTCCATGCGCGTGAGGCGTTTGACGGGAAGCAGGCCGAAGTAGCGGCTGTCGAACCCGCGTGGATGCCGCGAGCCGACATAGGCCATCCCGGGCGGAATGATCCCGCTCCACTGCATATGCTGAAGCGCCATGCCGTTATGGGCGCGCGGCAGGCTTACGCCGAGGAGGCGGCCGTTGCAGTAGTACCAGCCGTCGTGCTCATGCGCGGAAAGGGGAGAAGCTCGTTCGACCGTCGCCAGATTGTCGCCCGGCAGGCACAAGGCATGCTTCGTCACCGAAACCGGGATGGGCCCAGCGACAGGATGGCTGAGGGTGAAGCGAACGTAGTCGCCGCGCCCGATGGAGCCTGCTTGTTCGGTCAGCACCCAGGCTTCGATGGACGGAGACACGACGAGAGTGATGCGCGGCATCGTGATCCCGGCGGCGAACGCGGTGGGGCAGGCCACCAGGAGCGCAAGGCAGAGCCTGCGCCGGCTTACTGGTCCGTGGTGCGCTTGTGGCCTCAGGGCCTGGGCGGCCTGCCGCGGTAGATGCGTGATTGCACCTATCAGCTGCGACGTCAGGCGGCGCATACGGTCAGGGATTTCCGAGCAGGGCTTGTGCACCGCGTACCTCCTCCTTGCCGCCGAGGCGGGCATATTCCGCGAGTAAGCCGGACAGGGCGCTGTCGCCGTAGACGAGCGGAGCACTTCCGCGCGCGAGCGGCGCCTCATCATTACCGCGCTCACAGTAGGGGAGGGTGGGATCGCCCGGCACCATGGCGATTGCCGGCACACGGGTGACCGCGAACTGGCGAAACAGGATCGGGTCGACGACGATCTGGACCGAGCGCATACGGCAGGCCGGACCCTCGCACCCGGGATCGATGCGCAGGACCTCGGCGCTGAGCTTCGCCAGAGGGGTGATCTTCTTCATCCCGCCGGGAACGCCGCGAAAGGCGATCACCCCGTGGACCCGTTCGAGCTGCGCGGCATAGCTGCGCAATGTCGTAGAGGGCATCGAGGAGGAGGCGAACAGGACCGGGACCCACCCTTTCGGCGCAGCCGGGACGGCCTTGGCGAGCGCCTGTTCCTCTCCGGGCTCCAGCCCCAGTGCCTGGCGCAAGGCGCGGGCCTGCCTGGCACGCTCGGCAGCGAGACCGGCCTGGGCTGCGGCATTGGCGGCCCGGGCGCGCCCTTCCATAGCCGGACTCGCGGATCGATGCTTCAGGGCTTCGAATGCGCGGCGCCGTTCCGGCGGCGTGGACGCTCGCGGCAGCTGCGGAGAAGGCGCTCCCTCCGGAAGGCCCCTCGCATTTTCCAGGGCCCGCTCGAGCCGGTCCATGGCCGCCGCGCCCTCGGCGCCGATGGCGCGGCGTCCGGGCTCGGGCTTCGCTGCAGCGGATTGGAGGCCGATCAGGCCGGCGAGGAGAGCCTTACTGATTGACGGCCTTGAGGTAAGCATCGACCCGGTCCTCCATGTCTATCTGGATCTCCGATTGCGCGCGGGCCTCGATGTCCGCGTAATACTCGGAGAGGTCCATTCTGCTGAAATCGAGCGCCTGGAACTCCTCCGGCGTGAAGCCGCGGCACATCGGCTGTTTCGCCGTACCCCACAGATCTGCGTTGAAGGCTTTAAGCTGGGGGCGACCCTGCTCCTGGATGATCCGGCCGAGCTTGGTGTTGAAGCAGCAGGACCCGCGCGCCTTTTGCAGGCAGACGCCGAGTACGCTCGAGGTGCAATAGGTGCCGATCTCGTGGCACATGCCCGACGCCCGCAGCATGGCGGCTTCCATGTCCTGCTGGTCGCAGCCCGAGAGCAGGAACTCCATCATGAAGTTGATGGCAAGGCTCACGGCGATCGACGTCGGATCTAGCCCGACGATCAGGGCGTTGGCGCCCGCGCTGGCCGCCTGGCTCGCAGTCGCGCCTGCCTTGAAGGCGGTGTAGGCGGCTTTCATGCCGGTGAAGACGCCCTTGGCGACGGCGATCTTCGTGCCGATCGACGAGATCGACGAACCCATGCCGTCCTTGACGATCTTGCCCTTGTCCTTGCAGCAGTTGGCGAATGTCGTCGAGAGTCCGGGAGGGCGGCAGCGCATGCCGCGGCCTGAAAAGATCCGTACCTCGCCCATGCAATTGCCGTCAGCATCGATGCCGCCGTTGGCCTGCGGACCCGCATCGTCGATCGGCGGCTCTTCGATGATGGGATTGGCTAAGAGGTCGATGCAGGTGTTCGGCGAGCAGGCAGGTGTCCCGCCGCTTGAACGGGTGTGGCAGGCGAATTGCGCGCCGATGGGGCAGGTGTATCCGCCGGCGCCGTCGGCCACGCACTCTGCCGCCTGGATGGGGCAGAGTTGCTGGCCATCGGTCGCAGCGATACAGCCGGCCTGCTCGCCGGGGTCGGCAGCGTCGCCACTGCCGTTAAGGTCTACCGCGCAAATATGCTGCGCGTGCGCTGGCCCCGGCGCCATAAAGGCAAGGAAGAAGCCAGCGAGCAGGCCCATAACCGCTTGGCCGGTAACCGCTTGCGCAGTCCGAAGTGTAATGGGCTGCTCTCTCACGGCGCCACCTCGGTGCAAACGAGATCGGCTCCGGCGAGACGCACGGTCTGCATCATGGCGGCCGCTTCCGGAAAATCATCGAGGCATCCACATGCCGAGACGATGTCCTCGCCGGGGCCTGCCGGACACCGGTTATCGTCGGTGCAGGCGTGGAAGTGGATTTCTTCGCCGACCGGCAGATTCTGACGATCGGCGACGATGCCGTCTACTGCCACGCCGTCATTGGCGGCGGCTTTCCGGGTCTTGCAGATCGGTTCGCAGGCTGCGACCGATCCGCGGCCCGGAAGCGAGAAGGGACGTGTGCTCTCGGAGAAGCTTCCATTGCTCTGGCGAACCCGATCAGCGAGCAGGGTTTCGGTCGAATGGTCGATGATATAGGTGCCGCGGCTCGTATCCGGCATCGGCGCCTGTGCCGAAGTGCAGCGATAGGTTCGCTCCTTCTGAAAGTAGTCGCGGGTCAGCTCGGTGGGGCAGGCGGCGCCACCCAGCTGGCGGGTTTGAACCAGCGGCTTAAGACCCGTGGCCACCCCCTTAATAAAGGTCTGGACGCCGTCCACTGTCTCGCTGTCGAGCCGGCACTGCGTGTCGGCTGCCATGGCGGCGCAGCCGTCGGCGAGCTGCTCGACCGTCTTGCAGCTGTCGTCGACATCGACATGAATTTGCGCGAACGCCTCGCCCTCGTCAGCCACGGCAACGCGCAGCCAGACCTCATGAGGGCCGGCGGTCAGCCGCGAGGTGATATCGAGGTTCGGATTTTGCGTGTAGGTCTTCTTCTGCTCGCATTTTCCCGGCGGCAATCCTGAAGACGTCCATGTCTGCGGGCCTGAGGCCACCACATCGCCGTCGATCCGGATCTGTGCCCAGTCGTCTGCGAACCACCGCGCAAGGCGAGCATTCACGATGCGATCCGGATCGCGGACGTTCAGCGTCATGCGAAAGTCGATGAGCTTGCAGCCGTTTGCCGACAGGCTGTTGTCGGAAGGCGAGCCCATCAGGAAGTCGAGCGAGGTGCCGCTACTGGCCGCCGAATAACCGCCGGAAGTCCGGCTGATGATGTTCGCAGGCTCGGCGCTGAGCACGCTGACCGTGCGCTCGGCCGAACACCTGCGATACTGAAGCGAAGTGCCAGCGGCGACTTGCGAACCGGCAAGTGCCTGGAAGACCGAATTGCCCGACGAAGCTGCATAGGCATCGGAGGCCATCGCGGCGGGATTTGCCCGGTAGGCAGGCTGCGCAAGGCGGGGGCCGGCGCTGCAGGCGGTGGACTGCGCTCCGACATACCGGATCGAGGGGCCGTCTATGACGGCCTCGGTCACGCCGTAGCGCGGATCGGACGTGGTCAGCGCGCCGATCATGCCGCCGCCGAGATCGCGCAGCACGCCGCTCATGTTGGACCAGGCAAGACCCGCCCCGCAGCTCCCGTTGATGCAGTAGCACCCGGCAAGTTCGCCGAGCGCCGCCGATTGCAGCGTCAGGCTCCCCGCGGCGCCGGCGTGCCAGCGGTAGCTCTTGCAGGCATTCCAGCTCCCGGGATCGCAGGCGATCACGCCGTTGGCGCAGATGCCCGAGACCGGGACCGGCAGGTTCCGGCGGCTGTCGATGGTTCCGTCGAGGTCGGTATCGCGGGCGATGCTGACTGCCGTCAGGTCGCCGGTACTGCCTGGCTGAACCAGGACTTCGAGAAGGCTGGCAGTCTTTCGGCAGGCTAGGCTCGGAGTGAAAGAGCGGCTGCCATCTATCGTCGTGACCGGCTGACCGGCAAGGCCCGGCGCCAGGTAGTTGCCGGTAATCGCTTCACTGCCGCTTGTTTTTGCCCGGGAGGCTGCGGCGGCGGCACGGGCGCGTTCTTCCATGGTCTGCGCCTCGGCAGTGGGGATCGGCTCCGAAACCGAAAGGGAGGCCAGTGCGACCAGGACGATGGGGCAGGCGGAAAGGGAAAGCCCGCGTCGATCCAGGAGGGAGATGGCCGCATTGGCCAAGGATGGAGCCGTGCCGCCCGGGGGACAAAGCGGCACGGCTCCGGCACTGCACAGGGGCCGCGGGCCGAAAGGGCCTTGGCGGACAGACCTCCGGAAAATGCGGCCGATCCGTGCAGGGCGTGGGGGAAGCGATCTGCTCATGGCGCCGAGATCCCGGCACAGCAGATCACCTTTTCGAAGAGCATGAACTGGGCATTGTCCTTGCCGGGCGCGTGCTTGGCGGAACTCCACAGCGCACCGGGCCGGCCTATGTTGACGCATTTGCCGCCCTTGACGGGCTCCATGAGCTGAAGCTTGTAGCGGGACTTGGTCCAGATCGGCTGCGGGATGAACGAGCACCCGTCAGCAGAACTGATAGTGAGCGCGCCGAGGCGCCCCATCATGAACGTGCCGCGCGCGGCAAGGCCCGCCCACGCTTCGACACTGTCGCCAAAATGGATGTCGCCGGCGATGGGATAAGTCGCCCCCCAGGAGCCCATGCACCAGAACAGGGGGTCGATGACTTTGCCGGTGGCGGCCGCCGCGCTGTCGCCCATGCAGGCGAGACCTGCGGCCGGATTGCCGAACAGGATTCCTTCGGGCTGGATGATGGCGCCGAGCGTGGCCGACTGCCAGGTCGGCAGGACTTCGGTGATGAGCGCAACATCGAAGCCGTCGTTCTCCAGACAAGGCAGGTCGGTGAACATGTCGAGCATCGCCCAGACCGGCGAGATGTAATAGTGCATCTGCGCGAACATCTTGCGGGTTTGGGTGCCGTCCGCGATCGACGACTGGCTGCCTTGCAGCTTGCCGCCGGTCGGCATGATGTCGGCGCCGAGCGCCATCATGCAGCCCGGCTCAGTGACGACGTCGATCATCCGGTTCGGCGACCAGTACGAGACCTTGATGCCGAGCGTTACCTCGAGACCCTTGCGGCAGGCACAGAGCGGCTTCGAGGCCGACTGGGCGTCGAGTTCCTTGTCGAGCTTGTCGTAGCTGCCGACGCGTACACCGCCGATGGTGATCGGGAAGATGCATGTCCAGCGTACTTTGGTGATGGGATTGAAGACCGTGCCCGCCTCGCATTTTGAGGCGTGCGCCCGATCCGGCAGGGCTATTACCCCGATCCAGGCTAGGCCAAGCGCCGCGAGGAGGAGTGTGTTCCTGCGGCTCATCGCGCTGTCCCTTTCTGCGCCTTGAGTGCTTCGCGGCCATATTCTCTGAGAACGAGGTGCATGCCGGACTGCGCGACGATGACGGGCGCAACCGTAAGGCCAAGCCGGGCTTTCACCCGTTCCTCCAGGATGAAGATCGGCCGTTCGGCCTTTTCTCCGAGCTCGATCGGATCGCTTTGGTCGCTGCCGTGCGCCGCGAGGAGAATGAAATCGGCGGGCCTCGCGGTGCCGAGGGCCCAGGCAAGATCGCGTGGGTGCACGACGACTAGCCGCTGCGGCAGTTTCACGTAAGTGAGCGGATTGAAGGTGAAGCCTTTCGGGTAGAGCGTCTTTCCGCCCGGCAGCGCGATGTCGAAACCCAGCGTATGGAAGGGAACGACGTTTCGGATACGGCTTGCGGCGGCCACCGGTAGAGCGGCGGCTTTCATCGCGCTCCAGCTCGCGCGCGGGCCGAAGGCCTCGCCGAGGTTGGGGGGAAGGGCGGCCGCCTTGCCTTCGATTTCCGAGAGGGCGTCCGGTTCGGCGATGGGCCAGGTGCGCCCGATGGTGCTCGAAGGCGCTGCGCCAGCGGCGGAGGCCATGGCGGCGCTCGCCGCCATGATGGATGTGCCGCGCAGCAGGCCGCATAGGCCCAGCCGGATCCTCGTTTCAGCGATCATGGCACTTCCTTTCGAACGTGCTTTCTTTCGGGGATCCGGCCTCCCGGCCTCCCGGCCAGCCTGCCAGCGCCGCGGCAAAGCAGCTGACGCCCAAGGGGAAGAGCGTCCACACGAGCATGCGCGCGTGGGCATCGAGTTTGGCCGCGAGCAGCAGCAGGACGATCTGCAGCAGCATCAGCAGATAGCCTGCGACGATCAGCCGGATCGCCGGGGCGGATGGGGACGAAGAGAGCAGGCCCTTCATCGCCCAAGCCTCCTTCTGACGCGATCGGTAAGGCGCATGGTTCCTGCCGATAGACCGACGAGCAGGACCCCGGTAGCAAGGCAGGACCCTGAGACCATGAGGCTGGCGCGCAGCACGAGCATCGCCGGGTGCCCCAGCAGGCTTCCCGCAGCAAAGACGAGGACGCCCATCATGCAGGTCTCCGCGACCACCAGCCGAAGCCGCCAATGGACCGCTTCGGATTTCAGACGCTGGGCGACGCGCTGCTCGACGAGGTTGTCGATCTCGGGCATGACCTCTTCGGTGAGGTCGAGCACGTCTTTTTCGTCCCGGACGGTACCGGGCCTGGTCATGGCCGGACCTCTCCGAGAACTTCGGCCGGGTCGACGCCGGCAAGCCGGCAGACCGCTTCCAGCGGCGAGGCGCCCTGCCGCATGAGGCTTTCGAAGGCTGCGACATCCTCGGGCGCCGAGGTGTTGATCCAGTAGGAGAACGGATCGACCACGAGCCGCGCGATGCCGAGGCCCAGCGGCGAGTCGATGAAGACTTCCGAATAGTTCGGCTTGGAATTCCGAACCGATTTCAGGAGATCGAGAACGAAGCCCGAGTAGTCCAGGATCTTGTTCTCGACCGCCCGGTCATAGGTCGATCCCTGGAGCAGAAACCGTGTCGCGGCGTTCTCCAGAATGACCTGGCCGGTGCCGCCGAACAGCAGAAGGTCGTTCATCGACTGCAGGACGATCCCGAACGAGCCGCGGTACTTGCGTGCGCGCCGATACCCCTGGCCGAAGGCTTCGGCGAGACGGGAGAGGTCCTGCCCATCCGTACGGGTCATGAACTGGGCGGCCTCGTCGCAGAGCACGAAGCGGGGGCGGTCCCGCGCGGAAAGGTAGAGTTCCTGGGTGAGCGCGTTCACCACCACCATGACGATGACGTTGAACAGGTCCGGCATCGATTTCAGACGTTCCAGCTCGAGAACCACGAACTCGTCGGAGCGGATGTCGAGGGTGGAGCGGCCGTTGAAATAGTGGCCGTAGGCGCCATTCGATCCGAAATCGCGCAAGTTGAAAGCGAGTTCGCGGGCGACCGGCAGAAGGTGATCGACACTGTCGAGCCCGCTACCCACCAGCGTGGGATAAGTCCCGAGCCATTCCCTCACGGCGTCGATGCCGCGTTCGGCCCGGCCGGTATCGATCGTCCACTGGACGGCTGACTTCAGAAGATTCCACTCCGAGGTCGTCACGCCCTTGCGGGTCGAGGCATTGGCCATTTCGGCAACGATCGCCACCGCCATGGTGATGGCAGACTGCTTGTCGTCGCCGTCCACCGCGAGGCCCATGTCGAAAGGATTGAGGACGAGACGCTCTTCACCGATATCGATGTACCGGCCCGAGCACAGCGTGCAGAGCTTGCGGTAGCTTCCGCCGATGTCGATGATCCGGATCAGCGCGCCGCAGGCATAATATTGCTGGCAAAGATTATTGAGGAGGAAGCTCTTGCCTGCGCCACTCTCGGCCGAAACCACGAAGTTGTAGTTGTTGATCCCCGGGTCGAAGAGATCGAGCGTGATGAGCTGGCCCTTGCGGCCGGTGTAGAGGAGGGCGGGACGCCCGCCGCCGCGAAAGTCGGTCTGGACCGGCGCCATCAGTACCGCGGCTTTGGCGGGCATGCGGAAATCGCGTTCGAGGAGGCGCAAGGTCGTGCGGTCGGGATAGAGCCCAAACGGCAGGCTCATCACCAGCATGGTCGGATTGAGATAGCTTTCTTCCTGCATCGAGAAGGGCAGTGGCTCGCATTCCCAGAGGCGTTTTGCCCGCGCCGCGAGTTCACGGGCATGGGCGCGGTCACGGCCGAACACCCAGAGCGTCGGGATCACGCGGACGAAGCGCGAGTTGCTGGCCTCGTCGAGTATCCAGCCGATCTCCTCGATCTGCTTGCCGACCTCGATCGCGAAGCTTCCTGCCGCCTTCTGCGCCGAGAGAATCTGCGCGCGCTTGTGGATCTCGAACTGGGAGTGATCGAACAGGATATTGAGCGTGTAGAGAAAAGGTCCGCCGATCTGGTCGCTGTCCTCGGACGCGCCGCGCATGCCGCCCATCAGCCGGTTGGCCCGTTCAGCGGTAATGCGCCGGGCCGGTGCCTTGGGCGTCAGGCACCGCGCGACCTGGTTGCCGAGGAACACTTCTGGGCCTTCGAACACCAGGTCGGGACCGGCATCGATGATCTGGCGGGCGATCGGCGGCGCGCCGACTTCGCTGCCGCCGGCGAAGACCCCCGGCGCAGGCTTGCTGACGCCGTTGAATACGCGGCGGTAGAAGGACACCGTCTCTTCCGGTTCCAGGCGCCGGATGCCGAGTTTCGAAAGCTGTTCCTCGACCTGGCGGCGCAGGTCCTCGCCGAGCGGGCGCCGGGTCTTGATCGAAAGCAGGGTGCGGAAGTTGCGCACCGGGATGCCGTGGAGTGCCTTCAGGCCATGGCGACCTTCGCCGAGATAGGCATGCGTGCGCCGCGCGGAGGCCTGGATCAGCGGATCGTCCCGCAGCTTCAGATCGAGAAAGGCATCGAGCGCATCATCGATGAGCGGATCGGCAAAGGTGTGGAGCTGAAGGACCGTTCCGTCGGGAAAGTGGATGTTGAACAGACCCTGCAGCGCCGACTGCACGTGGGCGAACATGTAGGCCGCCGGCTCGATTTCCCAGGCGTGGCCCCAGGTATCGTCGATGCAGAGAAAGGCCTCGGTGTCCTGGTCCCATGCGAGCAGCGGCAGGAACTGCGAGAAGCTGTCGCGCCGAACCGCGCTGCGCAGCTTCGAGTATGTGAGATCGGAGGCGGCGGTCATCGATCCTGCTCCCCGTCCGAAGGCTGCGGTTCGCCCCCAGCCGGTGCGGCAGCGGCTTCTTTCACTTGTCCAAGCACCGGCGCATGGGCTGCGGCGCTGGGGCTGCGCACCAGCGTGCCGCCGACGACCCAGACGGGGCGGCCGAGCACGGAGTAGACATAGCGCGGCATGTAGAGCCGGTCCGGACGGGTCCGGTCGGCGTAGGGCAGGATCAGCGTGCGCACGGTTCGCGCGGGCTTCAGCATCGGCGTGACCGGCTCGTCGATAAGCCCCTTCAGCTCGCGGTAGACGCTGTTGCGGTAGCCTTCATAGCCCGCTGTCCCCGCGCCTTTTCGCCGCGCGGCGGTGTTCGCGGCTTTTGCTCCGCCAGTGGTTACGCGGGGATCGGATTTCGAGACGGCGCCTGCGAGAGCATCTTCATAGGCGCGCTCGGGATGGATGCACTGCCCGTGATCCTCGTTCTTGCACGAGAACTTTTCCGAATAGGGCGACATCATCGAGCCCACTGCGGCGCAGCCCTGTAGCAGGGGGACGGTGAGCGAGAGGGCGAGAAGCGGCGCGCGGCTGCGCGCTCGGGCAGACCAGATCGGTACCATGAACCTGTCTCCTGATGCGTGGGAATTGGGCCGCGTCACAGCTTGGCGCCGACAGACGGTTTGATCTCGAGGGTGAGACCTTCCTGGATGACCACGACGACATCCTTCGCGGCGCCTACCTCGACAACGGGGCCGGCTTGCCGGGCGAGATCGAGGTAGAAGTCGGTGAGCTTGTCGGAAGAGCGTGAGAGCCCTCCGGCAATTCCGGCCTTGGCCGCGTCTCCGGCATCGAGCGAGCGCACGCTGCCGAGCGCCGAGGTCGAGAGGTTGCCGAAGGTCCCTTCGACAGATTGCGAAATCCCCGCGATGGTCCCGGCGATGAAGGAACGCGCGAGCGTGGCGCCGGCGCGCGTCACGACCCGGCCCGACAGTCCTTTCTTGCCGTCGGCATCGACGAAGAACCCCTTGATCGGCTGATCGACGACGGCGTGTTCCTCGAAGTCGACGCAGGAGAGCGAGACCAGCTGAACTTCGACCCGTTCCTTGGCGAGGCTGCCGGTGGCGTTGCCGATGACAAAGCAGCCGGAGAGATTGGCCTTGACGTCGTTGGGCAGAACCGCAGGCGCCTGGACGCGCGCGATGACGGGCTCAGGGTTGGTTGTCGCGTCCCGGCTCGCCAGCGCGTCGATACCGGTCAGCAGCCGCGCTTTCATGAAACCAGGCGGCAAATAGATCGTCCGGCTCGCTTTTTTTGGGCGAGCCGCGCCGGCCGTGCCTCCTTCCGCAGGGAGCGCGGTCGTTGCCGAGCCGATCGCGCCGACTTGTCGTTCGCTCGGCGGGACCGGCGGCGCGGCGGCGGTGCCACCTGGAACTGCCGGCGGTGCGGGCAGGTGCCCCATCTCTGCCTGCACTTCGGGCGGCGGAGGAGGAAAGTCGGGAATATCGACCGGGATCGCCGGAGGCAGATCATCGTCGGCGCCCGCGTGCCTATCCCCGTGCGGGCCGGAAAGGGAGCCCGGCACGACCTTGCCCTCCTCGATCGCGGAAACCCGGTCGCCGAGCAAGGTCTGGCCGTCGAGGATCTTTTGAAGATCGCCGCGCAGCTTGACCTCGAGGCTGTCCCCGCGAAGGCCCGCGCCCATGTCGAGCTTGGAGGCCTCGGGGGCCTTGGGCGCGATCTTTTCGCCGCTCGAGCTCGCGGCATAGAGGCCCATGCCGAGGAGGGCGATCCCGGAGAGGACACTGGCCTGCTTGATGCGGAGCCGCTGATCGGAGGTAAGGCCGGACCACTTGTCCCGGGTTTCGGAGACCAGGCGATCAGCGAGGCTCTGGTGATGATGGGTTGCGGCTGCCGGGGTGTGGGCCTGGCTGCGCCCCTGTGCTGTCGGGGGCCGATCTTCGGGTGAAGCGCTCATGGTTGCCGGCTCCTGCGAACAACGACGAGCCGCGCAGCGTCCCCGACACCGGGACCGGCATCTGCACCTGCCCCGAGCGTGAGACGATCAAGGGTCACCGAGAAGATGTCGGCGCCGAGCGCGACATCGAGGAAATCCCGCTCATCGAGGGTTATCGGGGTTGGGCTCGGCGCAGCGGCTGTTACGAGATACTCGCTGATCGACAGGCCAGTCCCCTCGATCTCGAGGCGGCGGCGCTCGGCAAGCGAGAGTTGCGGGAGGTTCTCGAGCAGGATCGGCTGCCGCGCGGGCGCGGCCTCGCTGAACGAGGCGGGAATGCGGTCCTGCAAGACGGCCAGTGCGATACCGACCGCGCGCTCTTCCTCGACAAGAGGGGCGAGCAGGGCTTCGTTGCTGCGCGCACGCTGGGCCTGACCGGGGAGCAGGTTTACGGTCTGGGCAGGAATGTCGGAAGGCTCGGCGTAGAGCGGGTATACCGCGCCGTTGCAGGTAACGAAGAACTCCGATGGTGCCGTCACGTAGGTCCGCGTCTTCAGGCCCATGTCCTCGGTCTCTAGAACCAGGAACTTGATCCAGGCGTCCGCGCCGCCGCGCTCAACGGCGAGACCCTTTTCGGCTGAGAAGCGCACGTCCTCGATCTCACCGCCTGTGCAAACGAGATGGTTCACATCGCGGTTCGACAAGCGGATATGGCTGGTCTGCTCCGGGAAGGCCGAGATTGCCGCGGATTGGGCCTGTGCTTCGGCCGAAAACACCGGAGTGAGCGGGGCGAGCAGGATCGCGAGCAAACGCGCTTTAGCGGATGTCGGCATCGAAGTTCTCCTCCTGGAGGGCGATGAGCCAGAAGCGACCGCTGTCGATCGCGTAGCGAATGCGCAGGTTTCCGCGGAACTTGCGGATGACGCCGCCGATGACGCGGACCTTCTCGACGGGCACGAGTATTTCGCTTTTCGTCCAGGTGACCGGTTGATCCGAACGGATGTAGGTCGAGATCGAAAGCGTCGGGTTCGTCGCGAGCTCGTCGAGCAGGCGGCTGAGACTGTCGCGCACCGCGTTGTAGGTGCTGGGATGGACAAGGCTCAGTAGTTCCTGGAACTGGCGATCGGCGGAATAGGCAGAATAGGTGCCGGCCAGCGAGACGATGTTGAAGGTCATCGTCCGCAGGTAAGCCGCCGAGGGCATGTTTCCGGTAACGTAGAGATCGCCACCGGCGCCGAACGGAACCACGACAGTGCGCTGGTTCTGGTTCGACGTGTAGATCGCGCCGCCCAGGACCGTTGTGATCCCGAAGAGGCCGACGACCGCGACTTTGAGCAGCCGGTTTTCCTCGAAGAGGTTGGCCGAGCCCTTGAGATAGCGATGAAGGTGCCAGCTCGGGCGCGTGTCGCCGATCATTTCGGGCTCGCGGCGGCGGCGGAAGGGAAAGACCACCGCGCGCTACTCGAAGAAGCGGGTCTGGGTAGGGCCGGGATAGCGGCGCAGGCGTGCCAGTCCCCAGCGCCAGGCGAGATGCGGTATGAACCCGCGCGGCTTCGAGCGCTTCCACGGGAGGAAGAAGAGAAGAGCGCCGGCGAACATCCAGCCGATGATCCCGCCGACTATGGCCGCAACGAAGATCGTGGCCATGACGACGATGAACTCCTGGCTGTCGAACCAGAGGATCTGGACCGGACGGTGCAGGTATTGAGGCAGACGTTCGTCCAACGCTCTTCTCCCTTGCTTCACCACGCCTGTGCCGGCGTGATTAACGCGAGGCGGGGTTGCCTCACGTGGGTTTGGCCGACCAGCGCGCTATCCGCGGCCGGGCGGCGCATGCTTCAGATCACCATTCCGAAAGTCTGGAGGATCGAGTCCGCCTTGATGAGGCAGACCGCCGCCACGATCGTGGGGATACCAATCATGATATTCGAGAACAGGCGCGAAACGCCGAACAGGAACGCCGCGACACCGCCCACAAAGCCAAGCGGGCCCTTCACGCCCTGGTTCACGACGATATCGTAGATGTCGTAACCGAGGTCGCCCGCGGCGGGGGCAGAGAAGGCATGGGCCGCTCCGGCACCGATGGCAGCCGCGAGGAGAAAAAGAACGGCGCCGGCGTGGGCGCGGCGGCCGTTTCCCAGGACAAGTTTCTTCATTTCAGGTCTCCTTGAAAGGGAGCCATCCTCGTGGGGATGCCTTGCCGGCAGCGATTGGTGTCGTGTCCGGCCGCCGGCTGCGCTGGACGGCTCCATGGCGGGACGCAGTCGTCGGCATTCTGGGTCTTGCCGGCGCGATAACCGCGGCCGGCGTCAGTCGGGCGTCCGGGCGCCGGACACCCCGGTCATGGATCCTTGGCGGGCTTGGAATAGGCCGTATCGAGGAAGGCCTGCAGTTCGCCTTGCTGAAATCCGGAAATGAGCTTG
Organism: Novosphingobium sp. ZW T3_23; assembly: GCF_044987305.1. Taxonomy (NCBI): domain Bacteria; kingdom Pseudomonadati; phylum Pseudomonadota; class Alphaproteobacteria; order Sphingomonadales; family Sphingomonadaceae; genus Novosphingobium; species Novosphingobium sp. ZW T3_23. The sequence continues at coordinate 22,440 of NZ_JBJDRF010000037.1, read as the reverse complement.
CCGTCTGCGACCAGCGTCGGCGTTCCGGTTATTCCCATCTTGCCGATGGCCTGCGCCATGCGCGCCACGCGATCGGCGCCTTCCTTGCATTTACGCAAGGGGGAGGGATCGGCACCGGCATAGATCGCACGGAACTCGCGTTCGGGATCGGGCGAACACAGGATGTGCTCTGCCTTTGCGGCCGCGCCGGGATGGATGCCGCTGACGAAGTAGACCTGGCGCTGTACCGGCTGACCCTCGGCCGTCCTCGCGAGCCAGAAGCGTTCGAGCGCCTGGCAGTAGGGGCAATCGGGATCGGTGAACTCGATTACCTTGGGGGCGCCTTCGGGACCGATCCGCAAGGCGTCGGCAGGTGCGATTGCGCCCATGCGCTTCCTTGCGGAAGCATCCTGCGCGAAGGCCGTCAGATTCGCGCCGCTGCGGTCGTATAACACACCGAAGATCAGGTGTTCGCTGTCGGGAGCGAAGTAGATCATTCGGCCCCCTGCTAGCGCCTGATAGACAGGACCGCGCAGCGGAGACAGAGCGAAATCCTCGAAGGCGAGGTTGGTGAAGCTCTGCCGCAGCTGCGTTTCGGCCCGAGCGGCAGCAGCGCTCAGCACTGCGCCGTCGCCTCCGCTGGCTTTTTCGCCGCCGCGATTGCCGTTGTTGCCCCCGAGATTTGAGGTGACTTCAGCTCCGGCGCCGGCGCACAGGAGCGCCGCCAACGCCGCGCCGCCGATGAGCCTAGCGAAGCGCAGCACGTCCGGCCTCCTGACGCCGCGTGAACAGCCTGGGATCGAGCTGCAAGCCGTTCCCGAGTTCGATGGCATGGCGCTCGGACGCTATGACCGGAACGACGGCAGGCCGGATCACGAAAGCGCCGCCGTGCTGGACGATTTCGAGAGTGTCTGCAGGCGGCGCCTTGCGCTCGAAGGCCGGCGGTTGGGCAGCCGGGCTGAGCGGATGCGGTACCGCGATGCCGGCAAGCATGATAAGAGGGTGCAAGAGTGACATCAGGCCTATCTCCTCGCAGCGCTGATCTCGCGCGGAACGGATGATGATCGATGATCCCGGGCTCGCTTCCCGCGGAGCGGGGGCTTTGCGATGTCCGTGAAGGCATAGCACCACGGCGCCGGCGAGTGCGCAAGGCGCAGGGCACCAAGGTGCCGGAGCGGTGAAACAAAGCCGGAAGAAACCGTTTCTATCTCAGATAGGTCTGAAACAGGCGGCGCTGTGACGGATTTCGACAGAAACGGCATTTCAGTGCCGGTTCCGCCCTGCGATCATGTGTTTTTACCGGCGAGAAGCTGTGAAGAGGCGAGGAAATCCTCATCCAGGAGTGGTCATGGCCCGAGCAACTCGAACGTTCAAACTCAGTCTGTCACCGGCAGGTCTCGAAGTGCTGATCGCTTCGCATTGCCGGCTGATACAGCAGACCCGTGCGCTTTTGGCCTGGGGAACGACGTTGCATGTGGCCGTCGAGCACCTCGCCGCCTGTCCGTTCGAACAGGTATCGGACAGCCTGAGATCCGTCATCGACCATGGGCTGGCCGGCGCCGAGGAGCATCATCTCGGTGCGCCGCACCGTTTGGGTATTATGGCCGCCGGCATTATCGAGCACTATCGCCGGAGCGACGTCGGCTCTCCAGCACCGACGCTGGGCGCTATCTATTTAGCCGCGCTGACCCAGCTCGTCAGCGCGCAGCGCGGCGATGTCCTGGCTGCCTACGACCGCGTGATCACCTCTTCGTGAGATGCGATCGCCGGTAATCGGATCACTTTACTGACCAGGTTGCTGTACTTCAGACAAGTTGTCTGAGGTTCCATTTGACAGTGGTGGTATGCACACCCTAGCTAACTTCGATGAATTGGCCTTGGCGGGCGGTTTCTCCCCGTAAAGGAGACACGGATATGTCGCAATCGAACGCGGCTGCCGTTGCCGAAAGTCCGCTCGATTACGTCAAGGTGCAGTCGGGACGGCAGATCGAAGAGGCACGGAAGCGAAAGCGCATAACGCAAGCTGATCTTGCCCGCGATCTTGGCATGGGCGTTCGGTGGTTACGCGAAATAGAGGGAGGAAATCCGAGGGCGCGGCTAGATGACCATCTGCTTTGCACCTTCAAGCTTGGGCTTTCCACCGGCCCCATCCTGTTTCCACTCCTCTTTGCCGGGCAGCAGATGTCCTTTCCCCGGCAACTTGCGACCGGCGATCTCAGCGACCTCGAGCGTATCTGCATCGAAGTCATTGCGCACAAGCATCTCGAGCATCTCACGCGTGCTTTGACCCCGGCATGGCGCACGGTGGAACTACAAACGCATCTTCAAAGGAAGGTAGCCGGGTAATGGCAGCGCTTGATCCCCAGCTTCAGGAACGCATCTACGCCTTGCTCAAGGCTGACTACCTCGCAGGTGTAATGCCGCCCGGCGAGAAACTTGATCTACAGATGCTCTCCGATCGCTTCAAGACCAGCAAGACCCCGGTGCGGGAGGCTGCCTGCCGCCTGATGGGAGAGGGACTGCTGGATCGGCACGGCGAGGGGGGCTTTATGGTAACCCTCTACAGCGCGCGCGAGCAGGCGCAGCTCTATGCCTGGAGCGCACATCTGCTGAGCGGACTTGTCCAGGTTCTGAAGACAGATGCCATAAGCCGGATTCTCGGCGGGTTTCCGCCGGATCCGCAGCCGGCGGATAAAGTGGAAGTCGCACAGCTTACCGGTCTGTTTTTCGAGCGCCTTGCAGGTGCTACGGGCAACAACCGCGCAAGTGAGACCATCGCCGCGATCAATGCGCAGACGCACTACTTGCGGATCATGAATCCGATGAGCCTCGCCGATGCGACTCGCGAGCTCCAAGGGCTCTTCAATCCCGCCGTCTCGGACCTCCAGAAAGCGCTGCGCAGGCGTATTGCTGCCTATCATACGCGGCGAATTGCCGCTTGCAGCGCCTGACTTAGGCGCGCGGGCCGTGATTTTCGGTCCCCGCGAGGCTCGCGAGAAAAACGGAGCAACGGGGACAGCGTCGCGGTTTCCAGCAGATGGGAAGAGGTCTCCCAGTATTCTACGCCAACCTGGCGTAGAATATCTGCGTCTTCGTGGCCGACTTGAGAGGTACTGTAGGGGCTGCCGCAATCCTGCGGTCAATACGAGAGGAAACTACCATGAACCGCAATGAACAGCCCGCTGAAGAACTGGCCGATCTCGGCGCGATCGTCGAGGAAACCAAGGGCGGATCCGTCCTTCTGAACGATACCAACGGCCCGCAGCAGCAGCCGGTCGGTCTTTCCGACGACTGATGGCGTCATGAGTGCACTCCCCTCGCGCGAGGGGAGTGCACGCTCGGTAAGGTCGAAGGGAATGCCATGTACTACCGCCTGCGCTCTGGCTTGCATCTCTGCCTCCTTGATGGCCGGGCCCTGTTCCTCGACATCGAGAGCGGCCGCTATTTCGCAGCAGCCGGGCAGTCGGCCGCCACCCTGGCACGCCTCGCGGCCGCCGGAGGGTCAGATGAGGACGAACGCCTCGATATCGGAAAGCTGCTCGCCTGCGCCTTGATCGTCCCCGCCGGGAAAGGCGACGTGTTTGCTCCGACAGCGACCGTCGATCCCCTCCAGGCAGCGTTCAGCGCCGCGGGCGACGCGGTAGGATGGCGGGGAACCGCGAGGTCGGCCGTCCGGCAACTCGCGGCAAGAAGGATGACGGCGCGGATGACATTTGCCCAAATTCTCCGTGAGATCTTGAGACGCAGGCGCCGCGAAAACCGGAGGGACGACCGATCCGGCCACAGTCTGGAAGCTCTTGCCGCCTTTCATGAAAGGGCCGGGCTGTTTCTGGGGCACGCCGATCGCTGCCTGCCACGCTCACTGGCACTTCTCCTCGATGCCTACGCGAACGGGCACCGGCCGCAGTTCGTGATTGGGGTCAGAAGCCATCCCTTCGCGGCACATTGCTGGGTGCAGTCGGGAGGAACAGTGCTCAATGACAACATCGATCACGCCCGTCTGTTTACGCCGATACTCGTCCGATGACAGGGCATCGCTACCTTATTCTGGTGCCGCGGGGCGAATGCCCCAGCGAAGCGCATATCGAGAGAATCGCTCGTCTTACCGGGCTTCCCTACCGCGCCGAACAGGACCGGCTCGTCATACTGACCGATCGCAGCGAGGCGCTGTATCGTGTGGGGTGCGGACTTGTCAGCGGTACTCTGTTCCACCGCTTCGGCAGCGCCCGGCCGATAGGCTATGAGGAGGAGCTCGACCTCGGGCCGCAGCCGGCCAAGCGGCTCCTCCAGCGGTACTGGGGCAGCTATGTCGCGGTGCTCCTATCGGCTGATGCTGTCATGGTCATACGCGATCCGTCCGGCGCCACGCCTGCGCACTACGCTGAGGCAGACGGGCTCGTCCTCGTCGCTTCCGATGCGGCGCTGCTTCAAGATGCCGGGGCGATTTCCGGTGAGATCGATGACGAGGCGCTGGCGCGCCACATCTATCTGGCGGACCTGCCGCTGCCCGACGCGCCGCTTGCCGGAGCTCGGCGCCTTTCTCCAGGCTCTGCCCTGAAAGTGACAGCAGGCGATATTCTCTGCGAGACGCTTTGGAATCCGTGGAATTTTGTAGAGCCGGCCTCCGTCCCCCGCAGCCTGGACGAGGTCGCCGCTGCTCTTTCGCGCACGACCGGGAACTGCATTCAAGCCTGGGCTAACTGCTTTTCCTCGATTCTGGTCGGCGTGTCGGGCGGTCTCGATTCCTCGATCGTCACAGCCTGCCTTGCCGGGCGAGAGCAGGCAGTGACGGGACTTACGCTGGTGGCGCCTGATCCGGCCGGCGACGAAAGAGGCTATGCGAGCGCGCTTTGCGAGCATCTTGGCGTGACGCTGCGCGAGGAATACTATGCCCTCGAAGACGTAGACCCGGTCAAATCCTGCGTCTCCCACCTGGCGTTTCCGTCCGGGCGCACGCAATCCCAGGCCTACAACGCGGCGGTAAGCCGGGCGATGCAGGGATGCGGCGCGGAGGCATTCTTCACCGGCAACGGCGGCGACAATGTCTTCTTCCTCAGCCAGTCGACGCGGGGGTTGATCGACTTGCGGCGTTCGGGAGCATCGATAGGCGAGGCATGGCAGGCTCTGCGCGACATCTGCGCGCTTACCGGCTGCAGTTTTGCAGCGGCGATCCGTCAGGCCCGGAAGATTGCACGTGGCCCATCGCGCTACGAGTGGCGTCCGGATCTGCGGTTCCTTTCGGATGCGACCATCCGGAAATGTGCAGAGGCGTCGCCCGAGCACCCCTGGCTCGATGCCCCGCCCGGCGCGCTTCCGGGAAAGGCTGCACATATCGCGATGATTCTGCGCATTCAGAACCACGTGGAAGGGTTCGATCCGATAACCGGCCCTCTCGTCGTCAACCCGCTACTTTCCCAGCCCATCCTTGAGGAATGCCTGGCTATCCCGACCTGGCTTTGTTTTTCAGGCGGGCGGGACCGAGCGGTGGCGCGCCGCGCCTATCGCGACCGGCTACCGGCAATGGTGGCCGATCGGCGGGTCAAGGGCGGTCCGGATGGCTTCGCCTCTGCGGTGCTGGAAGCCAACCTTCCGCAGATACGCGATCGGCTCCTCGGCGGACGCCTGGCGGAGCGGGGCATCATTGACCTCGCTGCAGTCGAGCAAGCCTTGCGGCCCGGTGCGGCAGATCGTGGCCCTTCGTTCGTGCCGCTGCTGTTTTTCCTCGATATGGAAGGTTGGATCGAGCACTGGATGGTCCGATCGTCACAGACAAACTCTCCGACCTGCGGGGAGCGCAGTGGCGCCGAATTCTAGGGCAGGGGGCGGGAAGGGGCAGCATCGGTCACATGCCGGTTGATCGGGCTCGAAGGCAACTCCGCGCGCAGTACTTCGAGGTTTCGATTTCCAGTCTCGCTTCATGCGGAGCCAACTCTCTCGCTCGGTGCGGCCGGGCGGAGCCACGTCCTTGAGCCAGAAATCGAACCAGGCCAGGTTTCGCTCATAGACGGCTAGCTTATGTGCCGGTTGCCACTTGATATGGTGTTCATCGCGGAAGACATACATGTCCACCGGATGGCCGGCTTCGCGCAGCGCGGTGAAGCTTTCCAGAGCGCCGAGGTATTCCGTGTCCGCCATCTGCAGAAGCAGGGGGAAGCGAATGTCCCGCGCGTTCTGTGCGAGGGAAATCTTCTTCCAGAAATCCTTTCGCTTATCGAGAAGGCGCGGCCAACCGCTTCGCGCGAAATGATCGGCCACGCCCTTGTTTAGCAGAAAATCCTGGCTGCGTTCCCAGCAGCAGCCGCTCGCCGAGCCGGCTGCAAACATGGTGCCGTTGACGGCTGCGAACTGTACCGTCGACGAGCCGTCGCTGAGACCGGTGATGCCAATTCGTGCCGGATCGACCAGACCTTGCGCGATCAGCGGTCTGAGCAGGCTTTCGATCGAGGAAAGGACAGTGCGGCGATCGCGAAAGCCGTTCAGGAGCTGCTTTTCGGCTTCCTCGCTTGTCCTGGCATTGCTGGTCAGAGCAAGGGCATCGGGTCGCTGCAGGCTGAGCACGAAGTAGTCTCGCGCGGCAAAGGCCTGGATCGGAAACTCGTCTCCGGTTCCGCCGCGAAGGAAGCCGCGAGACGTGTACTGCACCACGATGAGCGGATAGGTTTTGCCGGCGCGATACCCCAGCGGATAGACCAGATCTCCGAACGTCTCGATCCCGAAGCTGTTGCAGGTAAAGAGACGTTTCACTCGGCTCTTACGCAAGGCGGCAAACGAGGCATTGGGATCGAAAAGCACCGATCTGCGCTGTGCCGACGGATCGAAGCGGACCAGCCGCCGAGGTTCGAGTGATCTCTCTTCGAGGCAGTAAAGGTCGTTTCCGTGCGGTTGGCAATCCGTGAGCAGCGCGGTCGTCGCCATCAAGCGCCTCGCGTGTCTCGCGCCGGGCCGCCACTCGTAGACCGTGGTTACGTTGTTTACCCGGCCTTCGCGGCGCAGGATGCGGACATGGCGGCCGTCGCCCGCCCACCAGGCGACAAGACCGGCTCCGGTGCAGGCGATGTCAGCGCAAGGCCTGATGCGGCCTTTTGCATCCTGCACTTGCAGCCGCACGTCCGGTCGCAGGGGGAATCCGCTCGTCGGTGCCAGCGCAATTCTGCTGCCGTGTTCCGACAACAAGGGAGGTGTTCCTCCATGGCTGCCAAGCCGAGCGATCTGCCCCGGTGTCGCGGGGACCATGCGCTTGTCCTCACCGACGGCGACATAGGCGTGCTCGCTGCCCGGACGGGGAAACGGGACGGCACCTGCTCCGGGCGAAATCCGGGCATCGAACCGGTAGCCTGATCGCTCTTCGCGCTTGATGGCCTCCCGCTGTGCAGTGAGGTCGGGACGAAGCGCAAGGATCATGGTGCGCCCGTCGGCATCGAAAGCGAAACGATCCACCTCAACCTTGCCGCTCGTTGCCGTGCGGCTGCCACTGCCATCGGTCTCGGCGATCCAGACCTGTATGGTCCCCTGGGTTTGCTTGAGATAGGCGATGCGCCGGCCGTCCGGCGACCAGACCGGTTCGATCGTCCGGACAAGGCCTGTCGCGACGCCCGCTCGGCCCAGCATATCGCTTCTTGAAAGAATGAGCTCTCCGCCCCTGTCCAGGATACGAACCGGACCCGGGCCATCCGCTGGCAGAACCACCAGCGCCTGGCAAAAGCCATTGGCGTCCGGATCGGCCTTTCGGACCTGAAGCGCGATCCACCGCCCGTCGGGCGAGATTGAGAAGATGTGTCCTTCGCCGGGATCAGGGGCGTCGGGCCCTACGTCGGCGAGGGTCACGAGATCGCGGGCGGTGACGGGGCCGCTTGAAACGCGCTTGCCCTGCACGAGGTCGGAACAGTCCGGGAGGACCGTCGCGGCTTTCGCGCTGGGATGAAGAAGGATAGCGGAAACCGCCGCCGCCAGAGCAGCGCATAGCACTCGCATGACCATGGGAGTTTACCAGCGCTTGCTGATCGTGAGGCTGACCATCCTGCCGACCGCCGAGTAGTTGGTGGAATCGTAGGGGTAGGCCGCGGCACTGCTGACGAGGATCAGATCCGGCTTTTCGTTGAGGACATTGAGCGCGGCCAGCGTGAACTCGAGGTTGGCAAACGTGCCACGCTCATCCTTTGAGGTGATGTGGGTGGTTACATCCAGCGTCGTAAAACTGCCGACCTTGCGGAAAACCTGTCTCCGATCGTCGGTCGTTCCTCCGATATAGCTGGCAACACCGCCGATCCGTAAATTGTCGCGTGTCCAGGCCAGGGATCCTCGGGCGCGCCAGTGCGGAGGATTGAAAATTCGGCCGGCTCGCTCGATTTTTGCCGCGCCCTCGCCGAGGTCCTGGCGGCTTTCCAGATAGCTGGCCGACCCTTCGAAATCGATTTTGTCTCTGCTGCTGATGTCAGCTGTGTAGGCAAGGGAGAGATCGATGCCGCGGACGCGCTGGCGCGCCGCATTGCGCAGACTGTCATCGACGATCGCCGTCACCGAGGCCGGATCAAAAGGCGCGCCGGTCTGGTTGATGAGACCGTCGGGAAGCCGCGCGATGACTTCGGCTATCGCCGCCTGGCTAGGATAAAGCTCCGAGAGACTTGCGTACTGGGCGGAAAATGCGCTGAGGAGGTTGGCAATCGGGGTGACGACCCGGTCGCGGTAGCGGATGTCGAACACGCTGGCCTGCGCCCTGAGGCCTGGTACTGCGCGTGGGGTTATCGCCAGGGTCGCCGTCCAGGTTTTCGCTTTTTCGGGCCTGAGATCTGCACGCCCCCCGCTCAGAATGATGGCGGGTGCGCCGTCAGGCCCGCTCGGTGTGAACAGGGAGCCCGGCACCAGAAACCCCTGGAGCGGCTGTCCGGTCTGATAGAGCGTCGGCGCTTTGAACGAACGTCCCCATGTCGCACTGAGCGTCACGTCCTCGATCGGCGCGTAGATAAGACCCAGCTTGGGGGTCAGAAGTTCGCCAAAACCCTGGTTATGTTCATAGCGCACAGCGCCCGATAGCGAGAGGCGCTGTATCCCTGCGATGGGGTTGCCGGCGCCCACCAGCGGCAGCAGCATCTCGCCGTAACCGAAGTACGTGTCGCGCGATTCACTGAACAGGTAGGTTTGCCTCGTCACACCGCCGGAGATCTGACTGGAATCTACGTCGAGCGTTACGCGGCGGAAACCGCCCCCGAGCGCGAGCCGTGCCTCGCCCCCCGGGGCTTCAAACAGCGGGCCTTCGAAACCCAGTTCCACCGCATCGAGGCTGTTTTCGTAATCGGGAAAGTACCGGGCGGTAAGGTTGCCGCCGCTGAAGGCCCGGGTGTCCACCTTGGTGGAGCTTTCACCGTGGCTTGCTGCAAGGCGTACATCCCAGTTGTTCGAGACCTCGAGTCGAAGCGACGGACTTACAGAGAACGCAAGCACCCGCCGGTCTATGGAGTTGCCGCTGACGAGGCAGCTCGCGGTGGCGAGGAAGGGGTTGCAGGCATGTGATTTGCGTTCGTTGAACTGGGCATCGATCTCGAATTCGAGATCGGCGGCGAGTTGCTGGTGACCGGCAAGCACTGCGCTGTACTGTTTCTGCCCCGGCAGAAGCGTGGCAGATCCGTCCATCTGGCGCGTGTAGCTGCGCTGGCTGGCGAGTATCGCCGAACTATGCAGGTAGTCGCCGGCGAGCATGAACCCGCCTGAACTCCAGCGCTTTCCGGCGACAGCGCTGACCTGTCTTTCGACATCGCCGCCGTCGGTTGCGGCGCTCAGCCGCGCGGATGTGAGCAGGCCGTCGTAGTCTCGCCGGAGAATCACGTTGGCAACGCCGCCCACAGCATCGGAACCATAGAGGGCGGATGCGCCGTCGGTGACAACGTCGACGCGCTCGATGGCCACCAACGGGATTGCCGCGATGTCGACGCCCTGAGACACGGCGTCATAAGCCATTCTGTGCCCGTTGATCAGCGTAAGCGTTGCGTCCGGCCCAAGTCCGCGCAGGTTCATGGCCGACGACGAATTTGTGTTCTCCGATTGTCCGGGATTCCCGACGACGCCGGGATTTTGTCCACCGGCGAAGTTCTGCGGAAGCGTGCGCGCAAAGGTCCCGAGATCGGTCACGCCGGAATTTGCGATATCTTCGCGCGATTTGATGACCGTTGGTGAGGGACTCGGCGCTCCCTTGATGCGCGACGCCGTGACAAGAATATCCGCATTCATTGCCGGGGCTTCGGGCGCGTCGGCCGCGCCCTTGGCTCGCCCCCCGACAAGGATGACGTCCTTTCGATATTCTACCTTCAGCCCGGAACCGGATAGCAGTCGACGCACCGCCTCGTCCGCGCTGTAGGCCCCTTTGAGTGAGGGAGCTTGCCGGCCGATCACCGCTTCCGAACTGAAGATAATTTCGCGACCCGAAAGGCGGCTGACGGCTTGGAGTGCGTCGCCAAGTTCGCCGGCTTCGAGATTGTAGTGCTGACTGTTGTTCTGATCGTCGTGCACCTGAGCCCGGGCAGGAGATGAGAGGTAAAGGGATGCCAGTATCGCGGTGCTCAGAAACAAAGGATTTGCCCGGATCTTCATGTAACCCACTTCATCCCCTCCCGTAGGGATCCCGTCATTTTGACTGGATGCTACAGGAGGCATCGCTGCCGCTGGGGTGACTACGGGGTGCCGGACGAAATTTTTTCAAAGCGCGGACCGCAATGTCACTTCGCCCGAGGGATCCCTTTCGATTTCCAGTCCGAACAAGGCCGAAAGCCTGTCGGCGACCAGTTCACTGTCGTCTATCCGAAATCGGCCGCTGACGCGCAATTGACCAATCGAAGGATTGGAAAGATGGATCGTGCGCCCGGACGATGCGCGGGTCTCGGCAATGACCGCATAGAGCGGTGTGCGGTCGAATACCCGCGGCAAGGCTTGCCTGTCACGACTGGCGGAAGAGACCATCGTGCCGTTCTTCAGCTGGCTAGGGGAGGGGCCGCTTGCGGCGGTGAACGCGAGACTTTCGCCTGGCTCGAGGCGGGAGAAGGCGGCAAGCGAACCGTCCGTCAGGCGCGGTCGCTCGACATCGATAGCGCCTCGCACGAGATTTACGGTTACCTGCCGGTTCGCACCGACCTGTACCTCAAAAATCGTCCCGCGTGCCGTTACGCTTCCGCCGCCGGCCGTCACGACAAATGGCCGTGCTTCATGCGCTACATCGAAGCGGGCCTGACCGCTCTCGAGTCCGAGTTCCCGGCGATCTGGCCGGAAGGCCACAGTGAGAATGCTTCCCGGCTCCAGGGTCACCGCAGAGCCGTCGGCAAGCTTTATGGATCGGCCCGTTTCCTCGCCAGCGGCATAGCGAGCCCTATGTTCACCGTCCCTCTGCTGCCCGTTCGCGGCAGTCCGCGGCGCGGGCGCGGCGCCTTCCAGTTGCGGCAGCCCTTTGATGACGAAGGCGCCCATGATCAGCGCGATTGCGAGGATGGCCGCCAAGGCAAACCACTTTGCCTTGCCGGCCCACGGGTTGTCGTTCGCAGGCGCTCTTTGTGCGCTGTGCTCGGCGGCTAGAAACCTACCGATGGCGAATACCTCGCCGGCGCGTTGGTAAGCAATCGGATGGAGCGGGTTTGCCTGCAGCCAGGCCTCGAAATCCTGTTCGAATTCGTCCCGGTCGGGGCCGCGCATGCGGGCAAACCAGACAGCCGCCTCATGATTGAGCTGGTCGGTAAGATGAAGGGGACCGCCGCCGCTTTCAGTCCTCACTGGATAGGCTCCTGCCGATGCGCTGAACCGCTTCCGCCACGTGCCATTCGACCGTGCGAACGCTGATACCCAGGTTCTGCGCTATCTCTTTGTAGGGTATGGATTCGGCCCTGTGCATCATAAAAACGGTTCTCGTTTTCGCAGGCAATGCCTCGACCGCGATACGATATTGCTCTCGCATCTGGGCCAATTCGAGCGCTGCATCGGGCAATTCCGGCGCGGGCGCGCAAGGCATGTCCTCGACCCTTGCAGCATTGGATCTTGCCCAGGCCCGCGCCCGGTCGGCGAGAAGATGCCGCAATATACCCTGGATGTAGGAACCCGGATTGTCCTGGGCGGCGTCTGACCTGGCTGCCAGGAGGCGCATGAAGGCTTCCTGGACGAGGTCCGCCCGTTCTTCCTCGATCCAGATCCGGCGCTTCAGAAAGTGAAGCAACTTTGGAGCCTCCCGACGATAGAAACTGTCGAATTCCTTCCGGTCTTCGAACAAGGTTCGCGAAGCGCGGCGGCGCTTGCTTTTCTCAAAGCCGAGCATCGCGATCACGATGCTGCAAACATGCCGACAGACCGTGGGTCGTCGGTAAAATCATAGAACAAGGTACGCACGACTAGGCCACCACCGGCGGCGGGCTAAATATCCAGTGCCTGCGCGCGACTCGTACGGTCCCGCCCCTGTTCATGCGTGGAAGGTATTACCTGCAGCCGGTACCCGCCTCTCAATGCCGGTCTGCGCTTGGTAAGCTGCCTCCGTTCGAAAAAAACTTCAAGTCTCTTGCTCAGTCGTCGCTGTTCAATGCCGAAGTGACGCGCCGGATCATCAATTGTTCGTCGACAAGTGCCTTGAATTCGGAGCTGGCCGCCCACTCGTCGAGAAAACGTTCTATCGCCCTGCGACCCAGCGGTGTGAGCGATACAATCGTCCGGCGTCCATCTTCGACATCCGGTCCCGTCTCGACCAGGCCGTGCTGTTCCATCCGGTGGACGATGCGCTGCGAGTTACGTTCCGATGTGCTCGATACACCGCATAGCGCAGTCAGATAACGAGGCTCCGCCTCCGGCTTGTTGTAGAGGTCGAAGAGCATCTCGAGCGCTGGCTGACGAAAGAGCGCGAGGCCGAGCTCTCTGACCAGCAGCTCAAGACCGCTTTGAGCAAGGCCCATCATCAGCCGGCGATCCGAACGCTGGGTCATCGTCGGAATATCGGGCTTCATGAACGGGACCTCCAAGCACGGGTATTATGTGGATCCACCCGCATTGAATGGGGAATAGGGTTCTCGGCCGGGTGATCGCGCCGCCCGACATGCCGGGCCGATTTGCCGCAAAGACCGGCACAGCGAAGTTTCGTGGTTTGTGCGCCATTCGGCAAATATCCCAGACGCAGGGGGCCGTGATTGCGGCCGGCTTTCTCATGCTGACCGACGCGGTCTGTTGCAGCGGCGTTTCTATGAACGTGCACCCACTCCATCGCTATCTCCCAAGCCTCATTTCCGGAGATAGAATGCCATGACTGTCGGCGTAATCTTGAACCATATTGTCCAAAAACTGTCACATTCTCGTCAGACCTACATGCGGCGGAAAAGTAAGGAGAGGGCGCGGGGGCTGCTTGGATACAGTGCTTCGGAGGCATCGATCCATGGCTTTACCCGCAAATCTTGCCAGGGCGGCGTAGCAACTCGTAACCGCTCTGGGCGGCCAAAGCTGGGAGATGTTTCGGTGGCATGGCCCGATCAGGACAAGCATCCTGACATGACACCGGCGAGCATGGAAATGGGGGCGGCCTGAGCGACAGCAGCGTTCTGCCCGACCTCGTAGGGTACGAAAGCGTAACCAATGAGCACGCCCGGAAAACGCCGATAAACAGCACTGCGCTGCGATCAGCGACAAGCCCTTTTAATCTCCCCCGGTGTTGCGATTACGTGTACCTAATTTCCTCCATCGAGGATTTTTCCGTCGCAATCGGATAACAATAAAATATATTGTTAGCTTGAGGAAGCATCTCCTTCTCGGAGCGGACGTGATCCAGGTTCGCATCCGCTCCCAGCAGCGAGCCTAGTTTGAAAGTGCTATCTGCAAGGCCGTTACGTTCGCATTGAACCGCTCTGGCCGAACCTCCCGATACTTGTGGATGTTTGCCAGTTTGAATTGCGGTGCCGGCAACTCGGCAAGCGTCGCGACAGGATAGAGCGCCCAATCCGGCTCGCCCTGCTCAAAAGACAGGAGAAATGTGCGATCACTGTCTGTCAGTGCCCCTCGAAGGCCCTGGACGAGGCGGTCGAGAGTCACTTTATGATCTTCGTAGCTGAACGCTTCGAACGGCATTCCTTCGAATTGTGACCGAAAAGTATCCTGCTGCTCACGACGCCGAGGGGCAATCAGTTCGGCAATTGGACGCCCGTGACTAACCATTGCGGCGATCACGCCGAGCCGAACTTCATTCGTGATACCCTTCCGATCGAGCAGGCGCTTGACGTCGAACATGTCGCGGGGATGCTGGCGATCCAGCGCGGCACAAATCTTGCCCCCGAACAATTCGCCATGGGAAACGCAGCGAGCCTCCACGAAGGCTTCAAACTGATCCTGCACACTATCCGAGCAAGGCAAGTTCCGCGTCGGGAAGAGATGGCCCCGCAGGGAGGGATTGACCTCGACCTTCACTTGCGTGCGTATCCGCTGGCAATGGAGCTTCACCTCCATGCCTTCTTCGCCTTGCCGTGTCCTCGTGACGCGTGTCGGCGCCAGCCTTTGCTCTATCTCCGTACCGATGCGTGCCAGAGCGTCTCTGATTCCGTCCAGAGAGGTCTTACGGTCCTGATTGGGCAGATATGTCAGGTCGATGTCTACCGAGAGCCGCGGCAGATCCCATTCGAACAGGTTGATGGCGGTCCCGCCCTTTAGTGCAAAGACCGGCTCCGCCAGCACCAACGGCAGGATGTCGAGCAGCAGTCGGACTTGGTCGCGGTAAGGATCAGCCATGGTCGACCAACTCCTTGGGGAGCAGCAGACGGTACTTAGCTACGTACCGTCCATTCGGCACCAGGCTGCGATCTCCGGATCCCAAATCGATCCTGCTAAGATCCAGATGCCGCATGATCGGCAAGTCGGCGCGCTCCGCTAGGTAGAGGAACAATCTGCGCACCTTTATCGAGGCGCATTGCTCCAGCAGGGTCTGCATGAGTTTTGGGCGGATCGACGTCATGCTTTCGACGATCATCGCTGCTTCGACGAGATCGAACTCCTTCGGTGCAAGATGAAGAAGTTCGAGAATTGCGCGTTCGGCTGATGCGCACTTCAATGCAAATCCTTCCCGTCCTTCCTGCTCTTTCAGCCCGAATTCCGGCGGCAGAAGTTTGGTCTGTACGTGACGGATCTCGTCTCCCCAATGCCTTTTAAACCATTGCGGCAGTGCCACATTGAGCGGGGAGAACAAATATGCCCTTGTCGTGGCAAAACGCAGATAGTGGCTGTTTCCGCTCATCTCCAGAGCGGTCAGCGCGCCTACATGAACCGGCAGTTTCAATTGGGATTGGATACCAAAGAGTGCCCCCTGCCAGGTCACCATCTCCATAGGGCGCTTGAATGCTCCTCTGCCAAGCGGAGTCAACCACTGTGACGTGGTGTAGTTCTGCACGTCCTGCGGCGATATGCCTCGCTCGTTGAGATAAGCGCTGGTTGCGACACTGTTCGGTATCCAGCTATCGAGGAGGCCCTTTAACTTTTTCGTCTGTGATGAGCTCATGACATACTTTTGGCATAAAATTCGATGTAGGCCAATCCATCGCATCGGAATCTATCTCTTAAATATACTCCTGGCCTATCAATGCTAAGATATAGAATGACGCTGCCGCTATCGAACGCCCAGCCCCCGGTTTGAAAATGGCGACGGCCGGCTGCAGACCGCCCGAGGTAAAGGGCCGAGGCGGAGAAACTCACTCACAATACCGTCCTAAACAAGCCGGGTCGTCGTCGCGGGAGGGTCGCTGCGCAGTTTCTTGAGAAATGAACGGCCTCCCCAGTTATGCCGCCCCAAAATAGGATGTAACCCAAAGTCAAATAGATCGCCTTGCTCGCTCATTGCTATGCGGAGTGGGCTGATCGGCTGCGTCGCTGGCTAAGGACGCCCGAACTTCCGATGATGACCATTTCCCATATATTCGTTCTTCGCGCGGATCCTGGGCGGCGTTTCCCCAACTGAAAGGAGAAGGCATGCTGTCGCTGCGAGCAGGGCGGTTGTGTTGCTGATTGCCGTCATTGGGCCTTCTCATGAAATCTCGGACCATGTTGTCAAAAAATGTCACGATCTCCCAGGGCCTACACGCGGCGGAAAAGGGAGGGGGGGCGGAGTCTGCTTGGATACAGTGCTTCAAAGGGGAGAAACCCGTGGCATTACCCGCCAATCTTGCGGCGGCGGGACAGCAACTCGTAACCGCTCTGGGCGGCCGCTGGCACCTGGACCGAGGAACGTGCAGATGTCCCGCTCATGACGACAGGGTGGCAAGCCTGTCCGTTCGCATCGGTGAGCGGACGTTGCTCTTCAAGTGCTTCGCAGGATGCGAGACCTCGGCGGTACTGGCTGCGCTGCGCGCCGATCACTGGGTAGTTCCAAGACAGGAACGGCGGCAATTAGGTTTCGTTACGCCGCGCTCAGGGTCGCTGGTCCGAGCTCTCTGGGACGAGGCGTTTCCGCTCCAGCAAACGATAGGTGCCGACTACCTTCGCAGCCGAAACCTCGCCGTTCATCCACCGGCCTTGCGTTTCCATCCGCGAACACCGCTTGGGCGCGGGCGAGCCGTAGGGAAACGTCCTGCTATCCTTGCGGCAGTTGCCGGTGAAAGCGGCCTGACCGGATTACAGCGCATTTTTCTGCGCGCTGACGGCATCGGGCTAGCGCCAGACCTTCAAAACCCTCGGATGTGCCTTGGACGCCTCTACGGAGGGGCAGTGCGACTTTCCGCGGCGGAAGCTGAGCTGGGCCTCGCAGAGGGGATCGAGACGGCCCTCTCCGCGACTGCGCTGCTCGGAATTCCGGTCTGGGCCGTGCTCGGCAGCACTCGCTTTCACGTCCTCTCACTGCCGAGGCTGGTTCGAACGGTGGTACTTTTACCCGACAGCGACGTTGCAGGACGGGTCGCGGCCGAAAAGGCGAAGGCAGCCTACAGCCTCCGCGGCCTTGCGGTGCGGACCGAGTGGCCTTGGGGCGGCCACAACGATTGGAACGATGTCCTGAGGCGCCGCTGCCAGCAGGAGGAAAGGGAGAAGGGGTGGGGCGGATGACAGGCTGGTTTTCAGCCGATCCGCCAGAAGGATCTATCCTATGACAACGACAAATCTTCTCTATGTCCGAGCGCTCGATTGTGCCGTGTCGAAGCACAATGTCAGGACGCAGAGCGATGAGGCGGCCGATGCCGAGCTGGAAGCGAACATTGGCGAGACAGGCATCATTCTCCAGAACCTGATCGGTGTTCCCGTTCCGCGCAAGAAGGGGTGCTATGAAATCGTTGGGGGCGGCCGGCGCCTCGAATGCGTCCACCGGGCTATCGCCAGCGGCAAGCTGAACGAGGACTTCATGGTCCCCGTGCTGGTGGTGAAAAACACGTGCAGCGCCATCGAGATGAGCTTCGCTGAAAATTACTACAACCTGCCGATGAACCCGGCAGACGAATGCCGCGCTTTTCAAGGCATGATCGAGGGCGAGAAGAAGGCGCCGGCGGATCTGGCCAAACGGTTTGGGAAAACGGAACGTTTTGTCCTTGGGCGGCTGCGCCTGGCAAATCTCGCACAGCCCATCTTCGAGGCCTTGCGCGCAGGCGAGATCACGCTCGACGTCGCAAAGGCCTACGCCGCGACCGCCGATACCGACCGCCAGGCCAAAGTCTTCGGTGAGCTTGAGGGGCATTACTACCAATCCAATCTCAACGAGATCCGGCGCCAGCTTGCCACCGGCTCGTTCAAGGGGGCGGACCCCAAGGCGATCCTGGTCGGTCGGGACGCCTATCTCGCGGCCGGTGGGCGCGTCGAAACCGATCTTTTCAGCGATCAGGCCTCCGAAACCTGGTGCGACGGCGATCTGGTCGAACGTCTTGCCGCCGAAGCCATGGCGAAGGCCGCCGTTGCCCTGCGCGAGCGCGAAGGCTTTGCCGAGGTGCGAGCCATCACCGCCACATCGGTTCCGTACTCGCAAACATGCAGCCTTACTCGGATCGAGCCAGTCTCGATGCCCCTCGATCCCGAGGCCCAGGGGCGTCACGATGCGATCACGT
This sequence comes from Novosphingobium sp. ZW T3_23, assembly GCF_044987305.1. Classification (NCBI taxonomy): domain Bacteria; kingdom Pseudomonadati; phylum Pseudomonadota; class Alphaproteobacteria; order Sphingomonadales; family Sphingomonadaceae; genus Novosphingobium; species Novosphingobium sp. ZW T3_23. The sequence continues at coordinate 4,456 of NZ_JBJDRF010000037.1, read as the reverse complement.
CCCGCCTCGAGGCGATCGAAGCAGAAGCGCAGGGCGCTGAGTACTACACCGACGAGCAGAGCGATGAAATTGAGGCTCTCAACGAGGAGATTGAGACTCTTCTCGGCGCGTCTGTGGATCTCACGGAAGAGCAGAAGGCAGGCGCGGTCGCCTACCTGATCATCGGCAGTGATGGCTGCCCGCAGCTCCACCATGAATACTTCGCGATGCATTGCGGTGATGATGATGCCGGCGATGGCGATAGCGATGGCGGGGGCGCGGGCGACGGTACCGCGGACGATGATGATCTTGGTACTGCCGAGGATGGCCCTGCCATTCCCGACACAAACGATACGGCGGACGAGACCTACAGCCAGCGCCTGCTCGACGAGCTGGCCAGCATGAAGACCGAACTTCTCGCCGTGCATGTAGCCAATGATCCCCGGTTTGCACTGGACCTGGCCATATTCATCATGGCGGACCGGGCTTCCCTGGCGGGGTGGACCTGGATACCGAGCGAACTCAGCGCCGCGGCCGCCGGCCCCCGCACCCATGGATTCGAAAGCGAGACGAAGGCGGCAGCTGACTGGGCCGAGCTCACCGTTGGGCTGGATCGCAGCTGGCAAGCCCATGAAACCTTGCCTGAGCGCTATGACGCCTTCTGCGGCCTCAAGGAGAACGCGCGGATGGCCTGGCTGGGCTGGGCGGTTGCGCGTACCTTACATGCCGTTCCTCACGGACAAAAGGGCGCGAGCTTCCTGGATCATCTTGGCGCCAAACTTGCGATCGACGTGGCCAGCTGGTGGCGGCCCACCGCGCGAAATTTCTTCGACCGACTGACCAGACCCCGGATCCTTGACCTCTTCGAGGCCATTGGAGGAACAGAACTGCGCAGTCGCCACATGGGAGCACGCAAGTTCGACCTCGCCGTTTCGGCAGAACGCCTGTTCGCGGGTGATGCGGTGACCGAGGTCGACATGAAAGAGCGTCTGCTCTCCTGGGTGCCGCGCCCGATGGCCTTCACCGACGATGTCCCACCGCGCAATGCGGCAGACCGCGGCCCTGAAGGGGGCGATCCTGCCGGTTGCGCAGAAGACCCGGACATGTCCGCCGCTGCATGACCTGCCGTTGAGACGTTAGTTTGATCCGGAGGTCCGCGCCTGCGGGCCTTCGGTGCCTTACGATTTCGTCCCGATTTTCCGCCCCCGCGTGCTGGCGATGCGGGGCTGCTTTCGAGCAGCCTCGCCCCGGCCTGTGCGCACCTCCCGGCGCGGCCGCGCCGATGTTCAGCCGCGCGCCTTAGCTGCGCGGCTCGTGGAGTCACGTCCATGGCCCAATTCCAGATCCTCTATTCGCCCTCGACCGACGAGTGGCGGCCTATAACCTCCCATTTCTGCCTGCTTCCGGGTGATCAGTCGAACCTGTGGCCCACGTTCGGCGATGCCGAGGCTGCCCGAAAGCGGATTGATCTCCACTTCCCCGGCATTCCTTTCCGCGTGGCGCTCGCCGACAACGAAAACGGCGATGTCGACTGGCAAACCCGGGAGCGGCTGCGGTTTGCCGACGGGACCTACACCCGCGTGCCGTGGCACGACGAAACCTGGTATCAGGCGCTGCACGAAGACCACTTTTGCCATGTCTCTACCGAGCAGGCGGGCAAGATCGCCTTCACCGAGAATTCCGCCAAGGGCATGGCCGACCGGCAGCTGGTCATGTCGCCTGGTCGGTACCTCCGCCGGTTCTTCTCCGACCACCTCGACAACAATGCGATCGAGGGCTGGTGCGCGCGGCTTTCCGTCCAGCTGCAGGAAGATACGCTCAAGATCACGCAGGACGCCGACGAGATCGAGGATGTCTATGTCGGAGGGCCATGCAGCTGCATGGCGCACCCAGCGGACGACTTCGAAAGCCTCTGTCATCCGGTTCGCGTCTATGCGGGGCCGGACACCGCGCTTGCCTACATCGGATCCCGCGAAGATGCGCGCGCGCGAAGCATCGTCTGGCCCGAGCGCAAGGTCTACACCACCATCTATGGCGACGTTTCTCGCCTGAAGCTCCTCCTGGAAAACGCCGGCTACGTCGAGGGAGGCCTGAACGGTGCCCGCCTGAAGCGTATCTGTGACGACGGCTGCTTCGTGGTCCCATACATCGATGGCGGCGGCGACCTGGCCGACAACGGGGAATATCTTGTCGTCGGACAGGGATCCATATCGGCTGAGAGCACGACGGGACTGGGGGTCGTTCCCTGGTATTGTCCCCGGTGCGAAAACCAGACCAGGGCCTACGAGACCGTCCATTTTGCCGATGGCTCGTCCGAACAATGGTGCGAGAACTGCTACAATAACAGCACGACGTTCTGCGAGCACAATGAGCGGCTCTATGCCGAGGACGAAGACTTCATTTTCGTGCACGGCCGATCGACCGGGCATACTGTGCTCGAGGACGCCGCCGAAGATTTCGGAGCCGTCTATCTCGAGGACCGATGCGAATGGTGGATGCGCAGTTGCTGCCGTGCGTGCGATGGGACTGGCGAAATATTCCACTCCGACGACCTTTATGAACACCAGGGCGAGTGGCTTTGTGCGGATTGTCTGCCCGGCGCCCTCGACGATGAGGATACCCTCCAAGCCAACGCGCATGTGCTGGCTTACCGTGGTTTCCTGGATAGTGATGCGACTTCGCGCTACGCTCTTGATCAGTTGAGCGGGGATGGTTTCAACGCCGCAGGTGCTGGCTTTCTGCCGCCATGCAGCGAGCAAGCTAACTCTGAAGGGCGGCACTTGTCCTCCTCGTCAGATCGCGCGGACGGGATACCGGGCGATGCTTGGCCCGGACCGACCGTAACCGCACAGGTCACGGCCCGAACCCCGCACCACTCTTCAAGCGCGGGGGCCTGAGCCATGGAGCATCATCTTTCAGGTCGGGGCGGCCTGCTCGAAATCCTGTCCTGGGCCCGGCCCCACGACAGCGAGACCGAACGTGCGTTCTGCCGTGAGTTCCTCGACAGGGTTCCGGGAATGACCGCCGATCGGTTTGGAAATCGTGTCATCGCTGTTGGCGACCGGCCCCGCGTCATGTGGAGCTGCCACATCGATACCGTTGCGGTGCGCGGCGGCTTGCAAGACGTCTTCATCGACGATCAAGGCCTTGCAAGACTGCGCAATGGAAAGCCGGGCATGTCGCTGGGCGCAGACGACGGCGCGGGCCTATGGATCATGCTCAACATGATCGCGGCAAGCCGTCCGGGGCTCTACGTCTTCCATCGCGGGGAAGAACTGGGCTGCCTCGGGTCCCGATGGATCGAGAGGCGGGCACCGGAGGTGTTCGAAGATATCGATTCCGCGATCGCGTTCGACAGGGCCGGGCTGGCCGACGTCATCACCCACCAGGCCTCGGGGCGCACTTGCTCCAACGCGTTTGCCGCCAGTCTGGCCGCGTTGCTCAACGAACTCGATCCGACATTCAGGTACCGGCCGGACGATACTGGTATTTTCACGGATACCAACGAGTACGCCGGCATCGTTCCAGAGTGCACTAACCTATCCGTCGGCTACTACGCCCAGCACGGACCGCGCGAAACCCTTGACGTCGCGCACTGTGAAAAGCTGCTGGCCGCCATGCTCAAGTTCGACGCTTCCAAGCTCGTCATCGCGCGAGATCCCTCGATCCGCGAGGCAGGGAATTGGGGCCGGGCGCAGCATGATCAGGCGAATCACGACGACCTTTCCTCGCTCGTAGCTGAGTACCCTGGTCTGGCTGCAGAGCTGCTCCTGGAGGCCGGGTTCACGGCCGATGACTTCTGGTAAGAGGCGTGGGAGCGCGGGCGCGGCGACGTGTTCGGCACTCCCAGCGGCGAAAGACCCTAGTCGCCCTCTCGCTGCGTCCTTTCTGACGGGCATACTCTTCCCCGGATTGGGGCTGGGCTTTGCCCAATCGTCCTGTCCGGGCACTGCCAGGGTCCCAGATGGCGGCGAAGCAATTTGGCAACCGGCCGCGAGGTGCCGTGCGGCTCATGATCTTGGGAAAGCAGTGACATGACCATCGAACCCGAAATCGGGGCGCTCTTTGCGGCGACCTACAATGCCGATCTCGCAGAGCTTGGGTCGCTTGCGCTCGTGGCATGGCCCGATCAGGACAAGCATCCCGACATGCTCGAACTCCGTAATGGCAGCGGTGACCTGCTTGGGTTCATTCCTGCGGACACCGAGCCGCAAATGGCGGCAATTGCCTGCCGGCTCTACGCTGCGGGCTACGTCGACGGACGCGAAGCGGGAAAGGCCTCCGCGTGGGCCTCGCTCCGCCGGTTGATTGGAGCGGCTGCCGAGCGACCTTCGAAAACCAACGGGTAAAGCCGGTCCTCGCTACCCAAACTTCACCGTGTGTGTTCGCATTGACCCGCATAGGTGCAGTCTGCCTTGCGCCTTCGGGGCCTGTCCGAAGGCCTGACCGGATGCATTCTCATGATCTGCGGGAAGGG
>NZ_JBJDRF010000036.1:0-55238 GCF_044987305.1 Novosphingobium sp. ZW T3_23 | reverse complement strand
GGCATCCTGCTGGCGCGGCCGGCATTCCGCGAAGAGACCGCAATACCTGCATCCAGGTTCTCAATCCCGGGGAGATCGAAAACTTCGTCGAGTAGCTCGATGGAGAGAGGAAACCGCTTTACAAGCCTGCGCGATCAGTTGGCATCGCTTTCGTTGATCGTGGCAGCTAGGGCAAGGATCGTGCTCGTGTGCCGCAAGGCCACTGCTTGCCGATCCGCGCCGTAACCGCCGCCCAGCGTACTCGCCAAAGGAATGCCGCGCCGCTTGGCTTCTGTTGCCACGAAGCGATCACGCTCTGCGAGGCCTTCGTCAGTCACGGACAGCCGGCCAAGCTTGTCTGCCACATGCACATCGACGCCTGCCTGCAGCAGGATCAGTTCCGGCATGAAATGCTCAAGGACCATGGGCAGCGATCCGGCGAGAGCGTCCAGATAGCCCGCATCGCCCGTTGCATCGGGCAGCCCGACATCCAGCGAAGAGCGCGCCTTGCGGGTGGGGAAGTTCTTCTCGGCATGGATGGAGAGCGTGAAGATGTCGCTCCGCACCGCGGTCAGGGCCGCCGTGCCATCCCCTTGGTGCACGTCGAGATCGAGGATGAGGATGCGCGAGACGTCACCCTCCTCGATCAGCCTGTTGGCGGCGAGCGCCAGATCGTTGAACACACAATAGCCCGCGCCGGTATCGGCCAGGGCGTGGTGGCTGCCGCCAGCGGAATTCGCGGCATAACCGTGCCGCAGCGCCAGCTTCGCCGCTAGCCATGTTCCGCCGGGGGAGAGCTGTGATCGCCGGGATATGCGCTTGTCGATCGCGAAACCGATCCGCCGCTGCTTGGCCATGGGCACCGAACAACCGATCACCTCGTCGACATAAATGGGGTCGTGGACAGCCTCGAGCCACTCTCGCGGCATCACTTCGGGCGTGTGGACCGTCATCGTCGCGCCGCTCTCGCCCAGCATCCGCATGACCAGCGCATACTTGTCATGCGGAAAAGTGCCCGCGCACTCGGTTTCGACCACGTAGCCGGGATGATGGACGACATGAAGCATGGCCTTACGGGTAGAACGCCTGGGCACCCAGGTCGAGCAGCATTGCCCCGCCTAGTTACGGGCGGCCGGCTGCCTTGCGAGGCCTCCAGGAAAGCGAACCGCGCTCGATCGAGATCTGCCTCCAATTGGCATCTGGTGCGTTGGGACGATATGCCGCACCATAAGCTGACCTTGCCCACCAAAATATGCCTCTCCTGCCAGCGGCCGTTCGCGTGGCGGAAAAAATGGGCGCGGGACTGGGATAGCGTCAAGTTCTGCTCGGATCGCTGCCGGACTGCAGGGGTGACGAAGCGGCCATGATAACGCTCACCGGGAAAAAGCTGTGCGGAAACCATCGGCTGGCCATGCCTTACCGCACCTGGGACCGCAATCAGAAGAAGACCGACAAACCACCCGTGCGTGAGCAGCAGTTTGCCTTCGCCAACTGGATAAAAAAGCCGGCCATCCTACGCAAACCGTGGATGATCTGTTCGACCCTTCCCGGACGCTCAGAGGTCAAAACTCAATCCTTAGATGCGGAATATCCGCTTCGGCATTCTGGGCCCGAGACTTTGAAGGGTCGGGCGCTTTCGTAAGAAAGCCTTTGGTTGTTCTAAGACTTCAGTTGAACAAATGACGTTTGTTTTGGAATTCAACCGGCGGCATGGTTGTGCGTCCATGCCGCCGACGTCGATTGAAGTTTTTAGATGTGTGTTGCGGGAACTACAGTGTGCCGCGCAGCGTAACGGTGAAGGCGCGGGGCGAGCCATAGCGCGCGCTGCCGATGAACAGCCCGGAGTAATAGGTCTTGTCGAAGACGTTATCGACATGCACCGCCAGCGAGAATTGCGGCGAGAGGCGATAGTTCGCCATCAGGTCCACGATTGCGAAGCTACCCTGGGTATAGATTTCGTCGTTCGGCCCGGTTCCATCGGCCGTCGTCTTTCCCTGCCAATTCACGTTGCCTCCCAGCGTCAAACCGTCGAGGTCGCCCGGAAGGCTATAGGCGGTGAACATCTTGAAGGTGTTCCTGGCGATCTGTGGTAGCTGGCGCACGCCATCCCGGTCCTCGGCACGAGCGTTGGCGAAGCCGCCGGCCACGCGCCAGCCGGGCAGGATCTCGCCGTTGACTTCGAGTTCGAAGCCGGAAGACTTCATGCCCGACACCGCGTGATAGGCGGCGCTGCCATCCGGCGCGAAAATGCCCGGACCATCGGCAAGGGCGTAGTTGTCCTGCTTCATCTTGAACACCGCCGCGCTGGCGCTCAGCTTGCCGTCGAGGAAATCGGCCTTGAGCCCGGCTTCGTAGGTATTGCCTTCCAGCGGTGCGATCATGTCGCCCTCGACCGTGCGCTGGGTCTGCGGCTCGAACACGCTGGCGTAGCTGACATAGGCGGAGACCGTCTTTGTAATATCCAGCACCACACCGGCATAAGGCGTGAACACGGCCTTTTCACGGATGCCTGGGGTCCAGGTCCGGCCTCCCGTGGAGCCCTGCGAATAGCTATCCTGGCGCCACCATGTAAGGCGCCCGCCCGCGATGATCGACAGCGGCGCGATCGGCTTGAGCCGGGCGACACCGGAGGCCGCAGTGGTCCTGATGCGATTGCCGCCAAGGTCGCCGGTGGCCGACAGGTCGGGCTTGGGGAACTTGCCGTCCTTGAAGAATTCGAGCGCGTTGACCGTGGAGTCCATGTACTCGGGGCCGTCCCACCAGCCGGGATAGAGCGTCTGGTCATCGTCGAACTGCGCGTGGCTAAGCGTCAGGGCAACATGCTGTTCCTGCCCCAGCGCCTCGAAGCTGCCGCGCAAGTTGGCGTAGACGGCATCGAGTGTGAGATCGGAAGCCCAGCGCGTGGCGTAGAGGTTGCCGCCAAGGCCGGTCTGCTTGTCGATCGCGGAGCCGAAGAAATAGCCGATCGATTCGTCATAGGAGCCGGACTTGTGCTCCGCATCGATCTGGAAGTGCCAGTTTTTGTCGAAATCGTGCGCCAGCGAAGCGAAGAGGTTCACGCTCTTGCGGTTGAAATCGGACCAGTCCGTGCCGCCGTTGGTCGAGCGCGCGAAATCGGTCTTCGTGCCGTCCGTGAAGAACAGCGGCACGCCGCCGCGCGATGCGCCCTTGTTGCGGAAGTTCTGGTATTCGATCCCGGCGGTCAGCAGCGTGTTCGGCGTCAGATCGGCCTCGACGATGCCGTAGAGCGCCTGCCGTTTGGCGTGCTCGCGATCGATGAAGGTTTCGTTGTCCTGCAACGCCCCTGCCACGCGCGCGCGAACACGGCCGTTGGCGGTCAGCGCTCCCCCAAGGTCGCCTTCGACACGGTACATATCCCAGGATCCGACGGTCGCGGCGGCGCTGGCGCGGGTAGTCGTACCCGGTCGCTTGCGTACCATGTTGATTGCGGCGGAGGGCTGGCCGGTGCCGGTCATCATGCCGGCGGAGCCACGAATGACCTCGATCCGATCATAGGCGACCATGTCGGCGGTATCTTCTGTGAAGCCGTAGATATTGGTCGGCCGGGCAACGCCGTCGACCAGGTAGTTCTTCACCTCGAAGCCGCGGGCGGTATAGTTGGTGCCGTCCGTACCGAGCGCGCTCGACCGGTTGGACTGGATGCCGACGACCTGTTCCATGACAGCGGCGATGTCGAAGAGTCCTTGCTCCTCCATCCGGGCGCTGTCGAGCACGGTTACCGATTGCGGCGTCTCGCGGGAAGACAGGCTAAGTCCGGTCGTCTCCGCAGCTCCGGTGACGACGATCGAATTGGGATCGGGATCCGCGTCGCTTTTTTCATTTCCGGTGTCGGCGCGAGCAGGCGTGGCAATCAGCAAGCTGATCGCGAGCATCGATGCAGCGGCATGATGGGCGCGGATCTGGGTTCGGATGGAAATTTGCGGCCTCCCTTTTTGGTAAGCGCTGTTCGCGCATGACCGGAAACCCTTAGGCTTCAGATCGCCCGGCCCGTTAATGCGAATGCGTGTCATATGCAACGTGATTGTGCGCGAATTTTGTCAACGAGCAGAGATCTTCGGGAAACACTTCCCAAATCATTCAAGATCAGACACAAAACCCTATGGCCAGCGTCATTACGGCCTTAACCGTCGCAATGCCCGGTGCGTCGGGTGCAACGCGGAGGCCCTTCGCGTACCCGCGCTGCAGCGACCTTCACGTGCGTTTCGTCGCCAACCAACCCAAGCGGCTGACCGGGTGTGCGGCCACCGTGACAATATTTAACGTAGCGCAGGGGCCCCTAAGAAGCGTTGCACGGAGGATGTCCAAAGAAGCCAAGACGGAGCGGCTTCCGATTGACAGTTTTCTTTTCGTACAGGCCAAGGTGGGCGGAAGAAATGACAGTTAAAACGGCGGGTTCTAGGCAAAAGATTCGCTAAACCTGCTCTTACCAATTCTCACTTGGCAACTGTTCTGCAAGATTGCGCCGTCCGTTAACGGTGGGCTTTCGAATCTTAATCGGGCCATGCTCAGGCGCCGTGTGAAGATACCGATGTAACGACAGCAGGTTCATGCCTGGCACTCGCGTCCTGTTCGACCATCGCCAGTATTCTCGGCGGTGCATTTCGCTGCGTTGCATCGATTTGCCTGAGCTGAGCGCTCATCCGATGTCGGTCAACCTGCAGCAAAACATAGCCTGTGTGCTGCACGTCGCTGAACCGGATATGCGGATTGTTGGCCAAAACATCACCGAAACGTCCCGGAGGCGGCGACTGCGCAGCCAAAGCAGACGTCACGATTTCGGTGCCGACCGTCGGGCTTGAAGCCGGACCGTGCTTCAGATCATTGACCCAGAAACTGTGAATGTCGCCACTAAGCACGACGGCGCTGTTCACAGATGGGCAGCCCAGCTTTTTCGTCAGTCGATCTCGGGCAGCGGGATAGCCGTCCCACTGGTCGCTCCATACCTTCTCGCCTGTCCCGTCCAGTGCCAGAGGAGCGAAAAATACGCCTTGAGCCAAAAGGGACCAGGGGCGACGTTCACGTTGGAGGCGCTGGTCAAGCCATGCTTCCTGCGCCGCACCCAGCATTGATCGGTCGGTGCCGTTGCGTTCGTGGCAGTGATCAAGCTTCACGTTGCGCGCAACGTGCGCAGCGGCGCAGGCCGGAGCATCTCGATACTGGCGGGTATCCAGCATGGAAAGGGAGGCAAGCTCGCCCCAATCCACGCCCCGGAACAGCCGCGGCATGGGTCTCGAGCGCCATAGGCTGGGGCGGATCGGCATATGTTCGAAATAGGCCTGGTAGGCTGCTGCCCGGCGCGGAGCGAAGACTTCTGGTGGCAACCCTTCGCGATTTGCAAGCGCAGCGTAGTCGTTCAGGACTTCATGGTCATCCCAGGTGACCAGCCACGGGAACAGCCGATGCGCCTCTCGCAAGTCGGGATCGCTGCGATAGAGCGCGTAGCGCGCGCGATAGCCTTCGAGGTCGATGGGGTCGGGTGCACCGAAACTGCGGACTTTCGGCTGGTCGGGGTAAGCCTGTTCGTAGATGTAATCGCCAACCTGGACGATAAGATCGGGCGCTGCGGCGATCATGTCGCGGTAGGCGTGCAACCAGCCGAGTTCCCAATGCTGACAGGAGGTCATGGCAATGCGGAGGCGGTCGGCGTTCAACGGCACGGTCTTCGTGCGACCGATCGGGCTGGTCGCGCCCAGCGCGTGGAAGCGATACCAGTAGGTGCGCCCCGGTGCCAATCCACCCAGTTCGACGTGAACGCTGTGAGCGGCCGCTGGGTGGGCGATTTCGAAGCCGGTTCGCACGATGCGGCGGAACGCCTCGTCCTCAGCAACCTCAAAGCGGACGGTGACGGCGCGCGGGGGTAAAGGGGTCGCGGCCGGACCAACGAGGCGAGTCCACAGGACGAAACCATCCTGCGCTGGATCGCCGCTGGCAACCCCCAGGGCGAATGGATCGGCGCTTGCGGCAAACGCGTCCACTCGGGGAAAGGTCTGCGTGCTGAGCGCGGCCATAGCGACTAGCACCGCCCGGCGATGCCACCCGAAGCTTTGCGGAAAATCGTGCATGACCGCGCCGCTATCCGCCCTTTCAGACAGAGATGTGACAATCGGTGTCCCCGAAATGTCATTCACACCGCCTAACGGCCGCGTCCGGGTTCGCGAAAAAGGACAAGGGCGTTGGCCTGGTTACGGGACGCAGATCGCTGGTTCATCGATGAAGTGCTGCCGCATCGCGCGGCTTTCCGGCGTCAGGCCGCGCGCCTGGTTGCGCCTGCCGATGCCGAGGACCTGGTGCAGGAAGCCTATGCCCGCGCCATCGATGCCGCACATCAGCGCAAGATCGCCAATCCGCGCGGCTTCGTCCTGACGATCATCCGCAACCTTGCGCACGAACGTCACCGCCGCGCGACCGTAGTGCGCTTCGAGCATCTGGCCGACATGGAAGCGATGGATTTCGCTGACGGCGCGCCCGACCAGTTCGCCGTAGTCTCGGGCCGGATCGAGCTTTCGCGGCTGATGGAATTGATGGAAACGCTGCCCCCTCAGGCGCGCACGGTGGTGCAGTTGCGGCGTTTCGAAGGAATGTTGCCGCGCGACATAGCGGTGAGGATGGGCTTGTCCGTCTCTACAGTGGAGAAGCATCTTGCGAAGGGGCTGGCCATTCTGGCCTGCGCGTTGCAGGAAGCGCCACCGCAGGCAAAAGGACCAACGATTTCACGCCTATGGCAACGCCGCCGAAACCGAGCAAACTGATGGAAGAAGCGGCCGCGTGGTTGGCCGCACTGGACGCCGGATCGGCCACGCGCGAGGACTTCGAAGCCTGGCGCGCGGGCGATCCCCGGCGCGCGGTCGCGTTTGCGCAAGTCGTCGATGCGTTCGAGCAGATCGAAGCGTTACGCCCTGTTCATGAGCCCCTGCGCCGTCCCTCGCGGCTCAACCGCCGCAACCTGCTGCGCGGCGGCATGCTGGTGGGCGGAGCCGCACTGGCAGGCGGCTTCGCCATGCAGGCGGCTGCCCGCGAACACGCGGAGACAGGCGTGGGCGAGACACGCACGGTGATGCTGGAGGACGGTACGCGAGTATCGTTGAACACGGACACCCGGATAAGCTGGCGCATCAAGGGCAACACACGATCGCTCTGGCTGGAGCGGGGCGAGATCGCGCTCGACGTGCGCGCGGTCACGGGGCCGCCCTTGCGCCTTTCCGCCAACGGCATGCGCTTTGAACTGAAGCCAGGCACCTTCAACGCACGCCGCGAGCCGGAGACGGTGGCACTGCTGGTGCTCAAGGGTGCCGCCGATGCTGAACGCCGGCCCGTTCACGAAGGCGCGCTGGCGCAAGTCATCGGACGCGAACTCGCCGTGGCTCCGGCCGAGGCCGTGGCAATCGACCGGGCCAGAAGTTGGCAGAGCGGCCAGTTGGTCTTCGAAGGAGAGAGCCTCGACTTCGTGGTGGCCGAGTTCAACCGCTACCTCGACGACAAGCTGGTGGTCGCCGACCCCCGGCTTTCGCGCATCCGCCTTGGCGGACGATTCACCAATACCGACCCGGCCGAATTGCTCAAAGCGCTCGGCGCATCCTTCGGCATTCACGCCCGCCGCAGCGAGAGCGGCGCGATCATGCTTTCGGCAAGCTGAACATTTTTTGCATTGCGATAGAGGTGGGCGCGGCTTCGCCCATCTCCCTTTCCGAGACACGGTTTTCCCGGAGGGCAAGAATGCCAGTTCACTCTATTGCACTACCCATGATCCTTGCGATTTCGCCCGCCAATGCGGCACAGGATCGAATTGTCAGCTTCGATATTCCCGCGCAGAACATGGCAACCTCGCTCAACGAGTTCGGCCGCCAGGCAGACGTGCAGATGGTGTTCCCCTACGACACCGTGGCGGGCCTGCGCTCGGCGCCGCTCAAGGGTCGGTTCACCCGCGCCGAAGCGATCCGCCGCCTGATCGCCGGTCGCGGCATGAAGATCGCCTTCGAGGGTTCGAGCATGATCTCGCTCGCCGCCGAACCGCGTTCGCTCAAGCGCGAAGTCGCCGCGACCGACGCGGCTGCGGGCGGCGACATCGTCGTCACCGCACAGAAGCGCGAAGAGGATCTCTCCAAGGTTCCCGCCGCCCTCACCGTCGTTTCGGGGGACGAAGTCGAGAAGCGCAAGATCACCGACTTCACCAGCCTGGTCGACGAAGTTCCGGGCCTTTCGATCAACTACAGCACCGGCGGCGAAAGCTACGGCCTGCTCTCCATCCGCGGCATAGGCGGCGCAGACGACTATAAACCCAACGGCAGCCCTTCGGTCGCACTGCACGTTGACGGCGTCTACCAGAGCTCCAACGCCTATCTTGGCATGCCGCTGTTCGATCTTGAGCGTATCGAAGTACTGCGCGGGCCGCAGGGCACGCTCTACGGCCGCAACACCACGGCGGGTGTGATCAATGCAATCACGCGCGGCGGCAGCGACCACTTCGAAGGCTATGTCGATGCCCGCTACGGCAGCTATGACAGCTTCCGAGCCGAAGCGGCCTTCGGCGGGCCGCTGAGCGACAATGTGCGCATGCGCATCGCTGTGATGACCGATCAGGGCGGGGGCTTTATGCACGGCATGGGCGCGGGCGATCTGGCCGGCGCGCAGCTCAGCGTGGGCGGTGTGGTCCAGACGCAGGTTCCCGCGATCACCGACCCCGGCGAGCGCAAGGGCTTTGGCGACAAGGACCTGTTCGCCGCGCGCGGCACGCTTGACATCGATCTGGACGCCGACACCTCGCTGACCCTCAAGGCTTTCGCCAGCCGCGACAGGGGCGACACCCGACAGTATGACCGCATCAACGCGGCTCAGGACACCAGCGTGCTCAATGCGGGCGAGGACAGCGATCCATACACCTTCTATTCGGCCAAGTACTTTCGCCAGAAGATCGACATTCAGGGAGGTTCGGCTCAGCTATCGCACGTAATCAACGACGACCTGCGCCTCGACGTCGTGGTCGGCGCGCAAGCCAGCCAGCGTCAGGTCGGCGGCAACGGAGACGGCACCCCTTATCCCCAGTACGAGTATCTGTTCGACGAAAAGCTCAGCGAGGCCTCGTTCGAAGCGCGCCTGCGCAACGAACAGCAGGGCCGCTTCAACTGGGTGGTCGGCACCTTCATCATGAGCGACACGATCGACTACCAAAGCCAGTGGACTAGCTGGGCTGCTCGTACGATCTATCACAACATCCACAGCCAGCGCCGCCGTTCGGGCGCGGTCTTCGGACAGGCCGACTTCGAAGTGATCCCCGACGTGCGGGTAACCGGCGGTCTTCGCTATACCAGCGACCAGATCGATTCCACGGGCCGAAACGTCGACGACGATCCTTGGGGCATCACCTATTACAACACGCTGTTCGCCTCGACGAACAACTTCAACTGGGACAAGCAGTTCAAGGACAGCGACGTCTCGGGCCGCGCTTCGGTGCAGTGGTTCATCAACGACGATCTCAACGTCTTCGCTTCGGTTGCGCGCGGCTATCGTTCGGGCGGCTTCGACGGGACCTCGATCATGACGCTGGCCGAAACCGAGCCGTTCCAGTCTGAAACGGTGTGGGCCTACGAGGCGGGCGTACGATACTTCAACGGGCCGATCCGTCTGTCGCTCGATGCTTTCGCCAACGATTTCGACAACCTGCAGGCGACCACCCGCCTGGCGAACGACACCAACGGGCGCACCAACGTCGGCAAGGCGAAGACGCGCGGCTTTGAAGGATCACTGAACCTGACGGTGTTCCGTTCGGGCAGCCACCAGCTCGATTTCGATGCTTCAGGAACCTACCTGTTCTCCGAGATCACCGAGTTCAACTCTGCCCGCATCGCCGACGTTTTGGCGACCGTGGGCGATCCGCTGCCGGGCGCACCCAAATGGACCGGCCGCGCCGGCCTTGTCCACGACTACAGCTTCGGCGAAGGCTGGAAGCTGGAGAGCCGCGTCAACGTGTTCTACCACGGCAAGGAATCGAACCGCCTCAATGCGCTGCCGAACAACACTTCGGCTGCCTACACGCTGCTCAATGCCCGCATCGAACTCCAGTCGCCGCACGGCTGGTCGGTCTATGCGATGGGGCGCAACATCACCGATGAAGTCTATTTCCCGGAATTGAACGGCGCTGCCCGTCTGGTCGGCGCCCCGGCGACTTACTCGGTGGGCTTCCGCGTGGCCTTCTGATCGTTCAACCGAAGGGTGGCTCCTGTGGGGCTACCCTTCAGTCACTGGAAACTCGGCGTGCCTGGTTTCTGGATATCTGTGACAGACCTCAGAGGGGTCTGTCAGGCGCAAACGTCTAAAATAACAGGCGGCGCCAAATGAGCGACATAGCCACTTGGCTGCAGCCGTACCAGGAGGGAACGTAGTCGATCGTCCCAGTGTAATCTGCTCGACAGTCTGAGCCGCACGCGCGAAGCTACGGGCATGGATTTCATGAAGATCATCGAGTCGCTCGATGAGGCCCTCTACAGCGTCATGAGCTGGCTAATTTTCTATCCGATGACACTTTGGCGAACGATCGTCCAACCTCAGAGTATGATGGACTATGCCGATCGCGAAGTCTCTGATCGTCCGGAAGAGCAGTATGACGACGCGATCCGCCCACCTCTTTTCCTGTTTCTGACGTTGCTCATATCGCACGGCCTCGAAGTCGCGACGGTCGCGCGCAACCCGCTCCTATCTGACACGCACGGCTTGGCGGCTTTGGTCGACAGCGACCTGGCGCTGCTGGCGCTCAGGATGCTGCTGTTCAGTCTATTTCCGTTAATGATGGCGGTCCGCCTGTTGCGTCGCCAGCACACACGCTTAAACCATGCCAGCCTGCGCCGTCCCTTTTACGCCCAGTGCTACACGGCGGCCCCATTCGCATTGATGTTGGGGATAGGCACCCTGGTACCGAATCTGCCGTTAGCAGGCGCACGTATCATTTCGGTCGGAGTGATTGGTGCGGGGACTCTATGGTACTTCGTCACGATGGCCCGGTGGTTCGCACGAAAATTGCACGTGCCCCTTCTCGTCGGCGTTGGCGACGCGTGCGTTGCCTCCCTCTACAGCATCGCCTTGTTCGTAGTCGCCGCAATCATCGTTCACTAGGCGAGGGCTAGCCTATCATAGGCAGCTCTGACATTCCGGCAGAAAAGTGGGAGAACTGCGATGCAAGTGACAATTTCGGTGGCGTGCGCATTGTCCGTAATGGTTGCGGCGCCGGCTTTGGCACAGTCCGAGCCCGCCGACGACGCGATCAATCTGATCTGCTTGGGGCAAGGCGAGAAGCTCGGGTCAGGATATGTAAATACTCTGGAGTGGGATCGATACGATCACAAGTATCGGACACGCAGCGGTGTTCAAACAGAGATGCAAAGCTTTTCATCGGCCGTGACCCTCCAGATATACGGCGATGACGGCCGCATTCGCTTGCCGGAAAAGTTGATTCCGCCGCTCAATTCGGGCGGCGATCATCAGCACTGGTGGCAACTGGACGACCTGATTGTGGGCGCTGACGAGATTCGCGCCAGCTATCGACTGAACGGGCTGAACAAGCCAAAGCTAAGGATTGACCGGAAAACTGGAGAGATCAGTATAAAGGGGACGGGGCAGGACTTTTCCGGCACTTGCGATAAGGTCGATCCCGGACAGAAGCGGTTTTGATGGTCCAAGCCAAGCCTACCAAGATCGACCCATGGCGGTCGTTGACGGCTTATTCGAAAACCGTCAGCTTGGCGATATGAAGACCCGCATTCTGATCGCTGCGCTTGTCGCTCTGCTCGTTGGCATTTCAGCAGGTTGGACTGGTCGCGGCTTCATCGCGCGCGACCGTTGTTTGGATCGTGGTGGTGCTTGGGATACCGAACTAGACGCCTGCAAACTGCCAATCCGGAGCGGCAACTAATCACCCATTCCCGATGCTCAGGTGTCAATTTTCGGTCCCTAGGTGCGGACTGTCCGCTCATCCGTCGGCGATTGCGAGCCTGGAAGGCGAAACGAAGTCCGCGTAACGGCCCCTTCGCACTGAAATCGCACGACGCGAAGAAATCGTCGCCCTCGTTGAAGGTCAGAAGGTACCTGTCGCCGACTTGGGCCAAATAGGACAAAAATGCCCAATAGGCGATGCGTTACCTCGAACCCACCCAGGTTGGCGAACAGTCCGGTATTGCCCACATGCTTCGACGGTGGGGCAAGGGAATGTTGCCGATCGTATTCTGCTCCACCGAGATGACGCTGCTCCTGTAACTGTAGCTCCGTAAAAACCGAAGCCGTTGAGTAGTCCTGGCAGCATCCGCGACCCTGCAATGATGTCGCCACTGCCCGACGATGTCATTGCCGCACCAGATCGAGAGGTTTCATAGCTTCCGCATCATCGTGGAAACTCCTGTGCACCATGATCGCCAGCCTCAAAGCAGCTTGTCGAGCGTGATGGGCAGGTCGCGGACACGCTTGCCGGTCGCGTTGTAGATCGCGTTGGCGACGGCGGCGCCGGTGCCTGTGATGCCGATCTCGCCGATGCCGCGCGCGCCCATCGGGGCGTGGGGGTCCGGGAGGTCGGTCCAGATCACGTCGATCTCGGGCACGTCCATTTGAACCGGCACATGGTATTCCGACAGGCTGGGGTTCATCACCCGCCCCTTGCGCTCGTCGAACTGCGCCTCCTCCATCAGCGCGAGGCCCAGACCCATGATGATCCCGCCACGAAACTGGCTGGTCGCCGTCTTGGGGTTGAGGATGCGCCCGCAATCGAACGAGCCGAGGAAGCGGCTGACACGCGGCTCGCCGGTCACTGCGTTCACACGCACTTCGCAGAACATCGCGGCGTGGCTGTGCATCGACCAGTGCATCGTCTCCAGCGGCGGCGGCCCCTCGGCCTCCACGCTGACCGTGTCCTGCCCGGCACGCGCGAGGATGGAGGCGTAGCTTTCGTGCCTCGCCGGCCCGTCGGCCTTGCACAGCCCTTCCTCCCGGCTGACCACCTCGTCCGCGCCGAGCCCCGCCAGCGGGGAGTCGTTGCCGGCAAGCTTGAGCAGCGCTTTCACCAGTTCACGGTGCGCGGCACCGACCGCCGCGCCGATCGCCGCGGTCTGCTGCGATCCGCCTGCAAGGACGACGCCTGGCAGGGTGGAATCGCCGTAGTTGAACGTCACCCGGTCGAGCGGCAACCCGAGGCGCTCGGCCGTGACCTGCGTCTGCGCGGTCGCAGTGCCCATGCCCATCTCGTGCGCGGCAATGTCGATGATTGCTCGACCCTCGCGCGTGAGGGTGATCCGTGCGGCGCCTCCGGGCATGCGGTAATAGGGATAAGTCCCGGTGGCGCAGCCCATGCCGACGAGCCATTCTCCTTCCCTCCGCATCCCCGGGCGCGGATCACGCCCGGCCCAGCCGAAGCGCTGCGCGCCATCGCGCCATGCCTGTACGATGTGGCGGGAGGAGAACGGCAGGCCCGTGGCCGGATCCTTCTCCGGCTCGTTGCGGATGCGCAGTTCGATCGGGTCGATGCCGAGCGCCTCGGCCAGTTCGTCCATCGCGCTTTCCAGCGCGAACGTGCCGACCGACTCCCCCGGCGCGCGCATGAAGGTGTTCGCCAGCATGTCCAGTTCCACTATCTGCACGTCGAGCTTCAGCGTCTCCGACGCATAGGCGCTGCGCGTCGGCAGAATGAACGGCTCGGGCATCGCGTTGGTCGCGGTCTTGATGGTTACGCCGGTGTGGATCAGCGCCTTGAGCTTCCCCTCGCGATCAGCGCCGAGCGCGACGCGCTGTTCGGTCGGCGAGCGGCCGCCGACCACGCGATAGACCCCCTCGCGCGACAGGACGAGGCGCACCGGACGGCCCGTCACCTTCGCTGCCATGGCCGCGAGAACCTGATGCTGCCACAGGCATTTGCCGCCGAAGCCGCCGCCCACGAAGGGTGAAGTGATGACGACCTTCTCCTCGGGCATGCCGAACATCTGCCCGATCGACCAGGCGGTATGCGCGACGAGTTGCGAGGCGTCGTGGATGCGCAGCACGTCGCCCTGCCACGCGGCGGTGACGCCGTGCAGTTCGATCGCGTTATGGTTGTGGCGCGGCGTCAGGTACTCTGCATCGACGCGCACCTCGGCCTCCGCCAGTGCCGCCTCCGCATCGCCGCGCTCGTCGTGCAGCTGCTGGCCCATGAACATCGCGGGCCGAGTGCCCTGCCCCCGTGCCTGGGCGAAGGAGGTGAGCGCAGGCTCTTCTTCGTACGCCACGCGGATGAGCGAGACCGCATGGCTGGCCTCCTCCTGCGTCCCGGCGAGGACGACCGCCACCGGCTCGCCGTTCCAGCGGATGTCGTCGCCCTGCATGATCGGCAGGTCGTCTCCACCTGCCGCCTTGGGGGCGGACATGAACACCGGTGGCAGCGCGAGGCGCGGGGCATTGCGATGGTCCATCACTGCGACGACGCCTGGCGCGGCCTCGGCAAGCGCGGTGTCGATGGCGGCGATGCGGCCCTTGGCGATGGTGCTGAAGACCAGCGCGGCATAAACCATGCCCTCCATAGGGAATTCCGCCGCAAAGCGCGCCTGCCCGGACACCTTGAGCGGGCCGTCGATCCGAGACAGCGGCTTGCCGACATGCCCGTAGCGCTCCCGGATCAGGGGATCGGGCTCGCCCCCCGGAACCCAGCTGTCGGGGGCGAGCGCCACCGCCTTCGCCATGGCGCTCTGAACCGCACCTTGTATCGCCTGCTTGGCGTCGCCTACGATGCTCATGCGATCTCTCCCGCAAGTTCCTCAAGCACGGCGACCATGGTCCGGCGCGCGAGTTCGATCTTGAAGCCGTTGCCCGACAGCGACCGTGCCTCCGCAAGCTCGGCGTCGGCCGCCGTCGCGAAGGCCAGCGACGCCGCCGGACCTCCGCGCAGTACCGCCTCGGCCCGCGCTGCGCGCCATGGCTTGTGCGCCACTCCGCCAAGCGCGACCCGCACGTCGCGGACATGCCCATCCTCGACTTCGAGCACCGCCGCGACCGAGACCAGCGCGAAGGCGTAGCTCGAACGGTCGCGCACCTTGCGATAGGTCGAGCGGGCGGACGGAGACAGCGGCGGCAGTTCGATGGCGGTGATGAGTTCGCCCGGCTCCAGCATCGTCTCGATTTCCGGCCGATGGCCCGGCAGGCGGTGGAGATCGGCCAGCGCGATTTGCCGCGTGCCTTCCTCGCCGCGCAGATGGACCACGGCATCCAGCGCGGCGAGCGCCACGCACATGTCCGAAGGATGCACCGCCACGCACAATGCCGATGCGCCGAGGATCGCATGATTGCGGTTGAAGCCGTCGATCGCGTCGCAGCCCGAGCCCGGACGCCGCTTATTGCAGCGCGATCCCGCCTCGTCATAGAAGTAGGCGCAGCGGGTCCGCTGGAGGACGTTGCCGCCCACGGTCGCCATGTTGCGAATCTGCGGGCTGGCGCCTGAAACGATGGCGCGGGTGAGCAAGGGGTAGCGCCGGCGCACCAGCCGGTGCTCCGCCAGCGCGGTATTGCGCACGGCGGCGCCGATCAGCAGGCCGCCGCCGTCCAGTTCCTCGATCCCGCGCGAGAGTCCGGTGACATCGACGAGGATTTCCGGCCGCTCGATCGTCTCGCGCATCAGATCGACGAGGTTGGTGCCGCCGCCCAGATACTTCGCGCCGGCAGCGCCGCCCTGCCGGACGGCATCGGATGTATCGGCGGTGCGCGTATAGGTGAAGGGGTTCATTCGGCCGCCTCCACAAGAGTTTCCTGCGAATAGGTTTCGGCGATGGCCGCCACGATGCCGTTGTAGGCGCCGCACCGGCAGAGATTGCCGCTCATCCTCTCGCGCAGTTCGTCGTGGCTGAGATCGATGTCACAGTCCGAGAGGTCGACGGTCACATGGCTCGGCACGCCGCGCGCGATCTCCGCCGCCATGCCGACCGCTGAGCAAATCTGCCCCGGCGTGCAGTAGCCACACTGGAAACCGTCATGCTCGACGAAAGCCTGCTGCAACGGGTGCAGGTCACCCGGCTGCCCCAGCCCTTCGATCGTTGTAACCGATCGTCCTTCGAACTGGACGGCCAGCGACAGGCAGGACAGCATGCGTTCTCCGTCGACAAGCACGGTGCAGGCACCGCAGGCGCCCTGATCGCAGCCCTTTTTGGTCCCGGAAAGGTGTAGGTGCTCGCGCAGGAAATCCAGAAGCGAGACGCGCGGGTCGCGCGGAATTTCGGCGGCCTCGCCGTTGACGGTCATGGACATGCGTGAACCTCTCGCATCAGGCATGCCCGACGTGGCCCTGCCTCGCACCTGAACAACCTTCCCGAATGCGATTGGTGCCCGGCTGGCGCTCATCGGACCAGTGCGTGCGGCGGTACGATGGCGAGCCGGACATCAGGTCGCAACGATGCGCAGCGATTTCTCGATCTCGCCGCCGCAATAAGCGTCACCGTATTTCTCGCGGATGTTCCCGGCCATTCGAGCCAGTCGCGGCATTGCCTGCATCCGCCGGGTCAGGGCGGCTCCCCGAGGCGCGGTATTCACAAGAAGCGCAGCGATCTCTTCGAAACGGTCGGCCACCGTCGAGAAGAGTACGGCTGTAACGATATCTGCCGCTCCCGCATCGTCGGTCCCCAACAGGGTGCCACGTTCTTCCCCAAGCCCGTTCGCCGATCCGGTGCCTTCCCAGATGTCCGTCCACCGGGTCAGGCGCGGCACGAACTCGGCCTATTTCTCTTCGGTCCACATCTTGCGCCCGCCATCAAGCGTCAGTTCGTCCAGCACGTCGTTCGCATCGTTGACAACTTCTCACGGAGGTAGAGCCCGGTGGCAGGCATCTCGGCAATGGCGAATGCGCTCGCGTTGTCGACGAGGACCGGCGGCCCCATGAGGCGGACCGGCTGATCAGCGGGCGCGAGGGCCATGAGTTCGCCGATTTCGTCGCTGTCGTGCTCCGTCCAGCTCTTCCCCGCACAGGCGAGGATCCCGCGGATGAACTGCCCGCGAAGCGGAACGGGTCAATAGTAGAGATCGAAGTCGGCCAGGGCGTGCAGGTTCCCGTGCAAGGTGTCACCGCACCCCATGCGCCGCGCTCCAAGCTGTTTCGTATGCGCCCGCGACCCAGCCCAGCACTCGCCCGCCTGGTCGGAAAGGTCCATGAGAACTCCTCGCCCGTTCGCGGGCTATCGACCGGCAGAAGGAGTTGCGCGATGACCGTTCTCGAAGCACGCATGATCGGCATCGCCGTGGATTGCCCAATGGAAGAGGCCTACGCCTTTGCCAGCCGGCCCGAGAACTTCCCGAAATGGGCCGCAGGCATGTCGACCGCGCTCCACCGCGATGGCGGCGAATGGCGGGCCGAGACTCCGCTGGGAGAGGCCACGGTCAGGTTCAGCCCTGCCAACGGTTTCGGCGTGCTCGACCACTGGGTGATGCTGCCCGGCAAGCCCGTGATCCATATCCCGCTGCGGATGGTCGAGAACGGCACCGGGACCCAGGTTGTGTTCACGCTGTTCCGACAGCCGGGTATGAGCGACGGGGATTTCGATCAGGACGCCGCGATGGTCGAGAAGGATCTCGCCACGCTCAGGCAGCTGCTGGAAAGTCGCGAGCCTGCCGGGAGCGATCAGCCGTGACCGCCAACTTCGAGGTGGATGCCGAAACCGACGAGGGCCTCGATCTGGGCGAGCCGCGGGATGTCGAGGAGCGGCGCACGGATTCGTCCCTGAAGTCGTGCGTCTTCAGGGCGAGAGGAAGTGCGGCGGCCTGCCCTTGCCCTCACCTTGTCGGGCATCGCGGCGGGCATCGCGACCGCGCAGTCATTTCTGTGCGAACTTTTCCTGCGCAGCAACCTGCCCGACCCCGACTGGGCGCCGCTCGTCTATATCCTGGGCAAGCTCGAACTCCAGCACTGGACACACACCCTTGACGCTGGGAATCCCCGTCGGGTTCATCATGGCGGCGGCCGCCTGGGTGCTTGCCAACGTGCGCGGCAGCGAGTTCTGGCTGGTCTTCGCGTTGACTTACGTGATCGCGCTGGGCGGCTTGGCGCACGTCGTCACCGGCTCGTCGCAGGCCAGCTTCCTGTGGCTCAGCGGCAGCATCGGAATCGGCGAGGCTTGGCTGGAATTCACGCTGCCTACGCTGGCGGGCAACATCATCGGCGGCACGGGACTGTTCACCGTTCTCGCCCATGGGCAGATTCGCGGCGACCTCAGCGCCTAGGCATAACGGCATGCAACAAGGTATCGAGACGCGAGGCAGTTGGAGCACAGCCCATCCGATCATGTGCACAACTGACCATACTTAATTGATTATTCTGGGAAAACACCTGTTCCATCTGCGCAGGCCCTCCCCATATCTCGCTCATGGCCCAGCATGAAACCACAATGCATCGCCGGGCGATGATGATGGCGGGCGCGGCCATGGTGGTCGGCGCCTGCTCACGGTCCTCTTCGCCCCTGAAGCCCACACCGCTTGCGGCACCTTCCCTGCCGCCCGGAAAGCTGGCAAGCGTACCCGCGACCGTTCGCAGCGACAGCGCGCCGAAGACGTTCTCCACGGTCAACCCCGGGCTCCTGCGCAAGGCGCTGGCTTCGCTCGACCGGCATGGCGACCGTATCAAGCAGCGCGACCGGATCGCGATAGTGGATTTCTCGGCATCTTCCTCGGACATGCGCATGCATTTCCTCGATGTCGTCGACGGCAAGGCATCGCGCCAGCTGGTGGCACACGGCTCCGGTTCCGACCCGCATCACACCGGGTTTGTGGACAGGTTCTCCAATGCGTTCAACTCCAACGCGTCGAGCGAGGGCGCATTCCTTACGCAGGACTATTACGTCGGCAAGCATGGCCGATCGCAGCGGCTCGTCGGCCTCGACGCCACGAACAGCAACGCGCTGGATCGCGCGGTGGTCGTCCACAGCGCCTGGTACGCAAACGAGGAGATGATCCCGGCTCATGGCAAGCTCGGTCGCAGCCAGGGCTGCTTTGCAGTCGGTGAGAACAAGCTCGACGACGTGTTCTCCTTCCTCGGCAAGGGTAGAATGATCTTTGCGGCAAGAACCTGATTTCGGCCCTGAAATTCGGGGTCCGGGCAACAACTCACTTTCCCGCTGGTTCTACTTGGGTCTTTCAAGGAGATCCATGTGCACAATCGGCTGCTCGTTTCCTCATTGTTTGCCGTTACCTGTGTGCTGGCAGCATGCGGTCCAGCTTCCGAAACGCCTGAAGCTCCTGCATCGGCCGTCAGCATCGACCAGGTCCACTGGACCGATGCGGCCCTGCGTGATCTTCGCGTCGCGATCGACGGGCGTGCTGTCCATGCGCTCGACCGGATGGCGTTCGCCATCGAAGGGCGTCCCGGCAATGCCGAAGGTGACCGCGCCCTGACGCAAAGCGCCCTGCGCTATGCAGCCGCGCTTGCACGCGGCAGAGCCGATCCGAAGAAGCTCTACGGCATCTACACTGTGCCACGGCCCGATGCCGACCTGCTCCCCGGGCTCGCCAGGGCGCTGGAAGACGGCGACCTCAAGGACTGGCTGGAAGGCCTCGCCCCGCAGGATGAGGGCTATCGCAGCCTGTCGAAAGCCTACCTGGCCCTGCGCGGCAGCAAGGATGCGCCGTCACCCGCCATCCCGCAGGATAACGAACCGCTCAGGCCGGGCGAGACCGATCCCCGTGTCGTGCGGATCGCACGCCAGCTCGTGGCGTCCGACTACCTCGATGGAAGGGATGCGCAGGGCGAGCACTACTCCCCGGCGATGGTGAAGGCCGTGCAGCGGATGCAGGCCGACTACGGGATCAAGCCGGACGGGGTGATCGGCAAGGATGCGCTGGAAATCCTCAACCTCTCAGATGCCGACAAGGCGCGTGCAGTCGCGGTCGCCATGGAGCGGATGCGGTGGCTGGATCGCGACCCGCCGAAGACCCGCATCGACGTCAACGTCGCCGCGGGCCGGCTGGTCTACTGGCGCGACGGAAAAATGGCCGATACCCGCAAGGTCGTCGTCGGAGAGCCGGAGAACGAGACCCCGCAACTGGGTTCGCCGATCTATCGCCTCGTCGCAAACCCCACCTGGACCGTTCCCCGCTCGATCCAGAGCAAGGAGATCGCAGGCAAGGGCAGTGGTTATCTGCGCCGTAACAACATGGCGTGGAAGGACGGCTGGATCGTCCAGCAGCCGGGTCCGAAGAACTCGCTGGGCCTCGTCAAGTTCGACATGAAGAACGAGCACCAGATCTACCTGCACGACACACCCGCCAAGCAGCTGTTCCAGGAGGTCCAGCGCCAGCGCAGCCACGGCTGCGTGCGCGTGGAAGACGCGCTGGGCTTTGCCGAGATGCTGGCGAAGGACGAAGGCGTTCTTGACGAATGGCGCCGCGCCCGCGCCACTGGGAAGGAGACCTTCGTGCCCCTCCGACGCGAGATTCCCGTGCGCCTGCTCTACCACACCGTCCTGTTCGGTGACGACGGCGAGCCGATGATCCGTTCCGACCCCTATGGCTGGAACGACCGCGTGGCGACTGCGCTCGGCTTCTCGGCAGGCAGCAGTCACCAACTACGCGCGAACGGCAGCGATGTAGGGCCATAACGTCCACCCGTGCGGTCATTTTTCGCCGTCAGTTCGCATACCGGGCGTCAGCCACACTTTGTCAACGCGACCTAGGTCCGCCCTGTAGTTGAGCCATCCGCGGCATAGGCAGACCATTGCGTCTCTTTTCGACCAAGGAGCAGTACGATGACCAATAGTATCTCTGATCTGCCATCCGGCACATTGCGCCAACGCATGATCGAGGACATGAACCTGCGACGGTTCGCCCGCAAAACCCAGTTCGACTATGCTCGGCACGTGAAGCGCTTTGCCGCTTAGTTTGGGCGCCCGCCTTGCGGCCGCAGCCGCGGCCGCGGGATGAGCGAAAATATCTGATTTTTCTAAAGAAATGATCGTCCTTAGACGGGACGCACCGGGACTGGATATGGTTGCGGGGACAAGATATAAAGACTTACGTAAATTATTCTTTTATAACACTGTTAGTTCCGACCCATCCGCAACCATCCCCAAACATAACCCTTGATCTACAGGTTGCGCCGAAACGTGCCTTTTCATTGCCGGCATGCTCGCGCGATCCAATTGAAATAGATTTCAACGGACCGCAATCCTTCTCGGAAGCCTGAGGCATTCGATTACCCGTATTGTTCGCTCAATCGGCTTTGACCAAGGCTGCGTCTTCATTATCGGTGCGCGCAACGTCCAGATAAACTTCAGCAAGACCTTAGCCGTACAACAAGAAGTATTGCGCAGCCGCCCATCGCACCGGCGATGAGGCCTCGCCGGAGCGGTGTGCGCCGCCGGAAGAGGAACAGGCGAATGCGCGGGGTCTTTGACTGGTTTCATTTCAGGGAACCGTGTCTTTTCATGCCCGTATCGACTTTGCGTAGTTTGCTCTCGCTATCGTATGCTCTTTCCATCTTCCCAGTCCCTGAGGCTGCCTTCGCCCAGGAGGACGCGCAGACGGATCGATCGCCAGGCCTGCAAGGGCAATCGCCGGAAGCGCCGCCGCCTTCGGCCAGAGCGCCATCGATCGATACCAAGGCCGCCACCTCAACCGGCGATAACGACGACCGGGCAAGGGCGCGCCGCGAGGCGGCGAAGTTCATGGAGTTCGATAAGCTCAGGACGCAAGGCCAAACGACTGACTTTCCCGGTGTCGGCCAGACACTCACTAAAGATGTCGGGGGCATCCGTTCCTGGCTCTACGATAGCGATCTCTATTTTCGCGGCGTCAGTTCGAACACCCTGACCCGAGATGTCTCCGGCAACGGGCTCGCCGATGGTGCGCAAAGCTACACCGGGCAAAAATTGACCTTCACCCAGAGCAATGAGTTGCGCCTGAGCTGGAAAGTCGGTGGAACAGGCGAGGACATCACCCAGATCAATGTTGGCGGACTTTTCAGCATCGCCAACTGGCGACAACTGGGGCCTTCGGGAGCCCGTTTCTCCAACCTCACTGTGTTCAGCAGTTTCCTCGATCGCACTATCGAAGTGAAGGCGGGATACAACCAGAACCTCTCCGATTTCGTAGGGATTTTCGCTGGCGGTAATCCCATTCTCGCCAGCGGCGTCGCCGGGTCGATCCCGTTGTCGACGGGCATGAGTGGCGGCACCGCCCTGGCACCCAGTTTCAATGTGCAGTTCAACGCGAAAGGCGGTTGGTACTCCAAGTCGGCGATCCAGCGCAGCATCCTGCCACAGGGCATGTCTGCCGATGCCGCCAGCGCCGGGGCCGGCCTGAAGTTCACCCGTCCCGGCGCCAAGGCGCTGTTCATTCAGGAAGTCGGCCTGCGGCGTCCATCCTCATCCGACAGCCGCCAGATTTGGCTGCGAGCCGGCGCAAGCTACAACACCACGCTTTATGACCGCCTCGATGGTGCCGGGCAGGAGCGCAACTGGTCGGCCTATGCCTTGGCGGATTATCAAGTGTACCAGCCCGATAAAACCATGGCCTACAAGGGCGTCTACCTTGGCGCCTCGGCATTGTTTGCGAAAGATACGGTCAACGTTTACAAGCGCAGTCTGGAAGCGCGGGTCTATGCGCTGGGTCTTGTCCCGGGCCGGCCCCTCGATCAGGTCACGGTCACCGTTGGCCTGAACAGCTTCAGTCGTACCGGCGCCCAGGCAGTCGAGCAGGCGGGCGGCATTGCGCATAAGAGCCAGTTTTCCCTCGGCGCACTTTACGCCTTCCACGCTCTTGACGGCCTGTTCCTCTCACCGTCGATCAACTACATCCGCAACCCCAGTTTCGTGGGCGACTTCAAGCCGGCGCTAAATTTGGGATTATCCGCGACCGTATTGTTCTGAAATCGCCATCGCCTGGCTGGAACGCCATCGAAATTCGAAACAAGGCCGCGGCGTCTCGCATCCAGAGTTCTTCGCGTTCTGCATAAGGCCCAGCTCCAGCTGGCTATCGTGCTCAATGATTACGGAACGCGTCGCTGGAACGTGGTTGCATCGGCCTGCGCCCACCACCGAGCTATGCGGGGATCGCGTACACCGGACAGGAGTTCGCCCGGCTCGACGAAAGGATAGAGTTCATCGATAGAGCGCATTTCCACCGCGCTGATCCGCTGCCGCAGTCCATCCGGAGTGAACTCGTCGGGCGATTGCAGCCCGCAGGCGACCACGATGTCATGCAGAGCGTCTAGCGTCGATCGCTGGAACCGTGCCACACGCTCCGCTTTTTCCGGAATGACGAGCGCACGTTGGCGCGCCGGAGATTGCGTTGCCACGCCCGTGGGGCACGTGTCGGTGTGGCAGCGCATGGACTGCACGCAGCCAAGCGAGAACATGAAAGCGCGCGCGGCATTACACCAGTCCGCGCCGAGGGCGGCGTTCATCGCGATGTTTGCACCCGAGCTGATCTTGCCGGAAGCAGCCAGCTTCACTTGCCCTTTGAGGTTCGTGCCCACCAGCGCATTGCGCGCCAGGATTAGGCCTTCGCGCAGCGGCATACCTACGCGATCGGACAACTCGGTAGGCGCGGCGCCCGTGCCGCCTTCGGCACCGTCGATGACGATGAAGTCGATGAGGATGCCCGTTTCCAGCATGGCCTTCACCACGGAAAAGAGTTCGTGCGGGTAGCCTACGCACAGCTTGATGCCCACAGGCTTCCCCCCGGACGCATCACGCATTCTTGCAGCGAACTCGACAAGCTCGATGGGGGTGGAGAACGCTGTATGCCAAGGCGGTGACAGGCAGTCCTCCCCTTCCGGCACATCGCGCGTCTGGGCGATTTCCCTTGTCACCTTTGGGCCGGGCAGAAGCCCCCCGTGACCGGGCTTGGCACCCTGGCTCAGCTTGATCTCGGTCATCTTTACGGAATCGTGAGCCGCCCGCTCCGCGAAGCGGGCAAGATCGAAACGTGCGTCCTTGTCACGGCAGCCGAAGTAGCCTGAACCGATCTCCCAAACGATGTCGCCGTCATGCTTCAGATGGTAGGGCGAGAGGCCGCCTTCGCCGGTGTCATGATAGAAGCCTCCCATGCTGGCGCCAAGGTTCAACGCCTCAATGGCGTTCGCTCCGAGCGCTCCGAAACTCATCGCGGATATATTGAGACGGGCCGCATCATAGGGCTGGGAACATTGGGCCGTTCCCACATGTACCCGCGTCTCTTTGGGTGCGTGGCGCGAAGGCGCGATACTGTGCGCCAGCCATTCGTACTCGTCGGAATAGACATCCAGCTCCGTTCCGAAAGGATGAGCCGAGACATCGCCCTTCGCACGAGCATAGACCAAGGCGCGCTCGTCATGGCTGAAGGGTCGACCGTCCAGGTCGCTTTCTACGATGTATGCCCGCAGGAACGGTCGCAGCCATTCGAAGAACCAGCGAAAACGTGCGGATGCCGGATAGTTGCGACGCAGCGAATGCTCAGTCTGGAACAGATCGATCAGCGACAGCACCAGAACCGGCAGGGTGACTACCAGGGGCCACATGGCATCGGGATAACGCCTTCCCGCGACCAACGCCGCCAAGGTTCCGACCAGCCCTGCCAACAGGACCAGATTGCGAGAGAGCGCGTGGTCGCGGGTGAGCGCTGCGACCAGTCCCGGACGCGCGCTCATGGCAGCAGGTTACGGATAAGACCTGCTACGTCTGCAGCGCGGCCACCCAGCACGGCCTTTGCCGAATAGAGCGCCATGCCGGCAACTTGTCCTGCTTCGATCTTGGGCGGCATGACAAGCTCGAACCGGTCCGTCACGACGTCAAGCAAGGCCGGACCAGGTGTCGCCAGCCAATCACGCACCGCGCCTTCGAGGTCTTCGGCCTTTTCCACCCGGCGCCCCCAGAATCCGACCGCTTCGGCCACACGGCTGAAATCGGGGTTCAGCAGGTCGGTGTACGTATCCAGCAGACCTTCGACCTTCTGTTCGATCTCCACGAAATCGAGCGCGCTGTTATTGAACACGGCGACCTTGATCGGCAGCTTCTCCTGAACTGCCGTCAGCAGATCGCCGAGCAGCATCGCAAGGCCGCCATCGCCCGACAACGAGATCACCGTCCGGTCTGGAAAGGCGGCCTTGGCGCCAAGCGCCTGCGGCATCGCGTTAGCCATCGTGCCATGGCTGAGGCTGACCACCGTTCGGTTGCGCCCGGTCGCGGCCACATGACGCAAAGACCAAACCATCGGCGATCCGCCATCCGCAGTGTAGATGGCGTCGTCAGGCGCTGCGCGGGATATCACTTCGGTAAGGTACTGCGGGTGGATCGCGCCGCCCTTGCCCACGGTGGCGCGCTTGGCCTGCTTGTCCCGCATCTTCGTGCGTCGCTCCAGACACTCGTCTAGGAAGGCTCGGTCCGAACGCGTCGCAACATGTGGCAGCAGCGCGCGCAGAGTTGCCTGGATATCGCCCACTACGCCCAGATCGACCGGATGCCTGCGTCCCAGATGCGTACCATCCAGATCGACCTGGATGATAGTCGCCTTAGCCGGATAGAACTGTCGCCATGCGAAGTCGCAACCCAGAAGAAGCAGCGTGTCGCAATCCATGAGGGCGTGATAGCCGGCTTCTCCACCGAATATCCCGGTCATGCCGACATCGTAGGGGTTATCGTATTCCAAAAAGTCCTTGGCGCGCGAGGTATGTGCGACTGGAGCCTGAAGCGCCTGCGCCAGCGCCACGACTTCGTCATGAGCCTTCTCGCAGCCCGAGCCACCATAGATGGCGACCTTGCGCCCGTCGTTCAGCAAGTGCGCGATCCGCTCCAGTTCGACGTGAGAGGGGCATACCACGGGATCGGCGCGGTGAACGGCAAAGGGTGGTTCTTCAGGAGCTTTCGCACTCGAAACATCCGCTGGGACGATCAGCACCGCGACGCCGCGCTTCGACAATGCCGCCTGCGCTGCCATGGCCGTTTTGCGGCGAGCCTGTTCCGGCGTGCGGATTTCCTCGCAGAAGACCGAGCAGCTTTGGTAGATCGCTTTGAAGTCGACCTCCTGCGGGAAATCGAAACCTAGTTCGTCACGTACGATCTGGCTGGCGATCAGTACCACCGGAGCGCGATTGCGATGGGATTCGAACAAGCCGTTGATGAAGTGGAGGCTGCCTGGTCCGCATGACCCCGCACAAAGCGCCAGTTCTCCGGTAAGCAGCGCGTCTGCACCGGCAGCGAACCCACCAGCTTCCTCATGGCGCACATGGACCCATCGTATGCCGCTTTGCCGGATCGCGTCGGTTACATGGTTTAACGTATCACCGGGCACCCCGTAGCAACGGGAAGCCCCCGCAGCCGCCAGGGTTTCGACGATCACTTGCGCAACGGTGGTCATAATTGTTTCTCATGCGTTTCTGGAAGTCACATAAGAAAGCGACGGAGGTTCAGCCTGTTCCACATGTCACCACGCGACCTCGGCCGTTCTTGTGAAAGCCTGAGCGCTGCCAGCAAACGCTGCAACGTATCCGCTCCTTGTCAAAAGTCTCTATTATCCCAGGCGAATTCTACTTAAGTTTATGATTTCAGGTGTTTAAGGACGGCGCCCAGTCGGCAAAGGTTCCAAGTGCTGGCCGAAAATCTCGCGGCGCTGATGTGAAGTTCGAGGACCTGCCCGACGGCAGCTTCAAGTTCACTTATCAGCCCGCCATCCTGCGCGATGACGACGAAGGCGACGGTTGGACCGTGGAGCGCCACATCGGAAAGCCTGCCGCATATCTGTTCGCCTGGCGAAGCGGCTGCTGGCAATTAACGCAAGACTTCCGCTGAGGGAAAGCAGGGGCAAGCAAACGATGCGTTTCCGCCCCCTGCTGAGATCGGGGAGTTGGTTAAGTGCTGCCGTAAAAGGCGCCTGCACCTGATATCAGGAACACAAGCTTCGAATGACCCTAGAGGGCCGGCATATTGTGAAGCCTCCTATCATTGGCCGTGATGACCAATCATCGAAATCGATGCTCCCAATCATTTAATCCACCTACGCGGAACCGGGCGATATGCCACTTGTTTTGATATCGCGTGAGGCCCTCCGGCGATCGCTGGAGGAAGATTTTGCGAGAACGAGACGATTGGCATCTAAGCGACGAACTTGACTATGAGCATGGTAGAGGGGATCCGTTTGCCGCTGCTGTCAGGGCTACGCGGATGCCGATGGTCATCACCGACCCTGCGCAGGCCGACAATCCGATCGTATTTTGCAATGTCGCTTTTCAAGAACTTACAGGATACGCCCGTGAGGAGATCATCGGCAAAAATTGTCGGTTCCTGCAAGGGCCCGAGACAGATACCGCCGAAGTTGCAAGGGTGCGGGCAGCGATCCAGAATGGTCACGACATCGACGTAGACCTTTTGAATTATCGCAAGGACGGTACCACTTTTTGGAATGCGCTCTACCTGTCGCCCGTGCGAGATAAGGATGGTATGATCCGGTTCTTCTTCGCTTCACAGCTTGACATTACCGATCGGGTCGCGGCGCAGGACATCATCCACCAGCAGAAGGAATTGGTCGAGCGGGAAGTGGCTCGGCGCACGTCCGATCTGCGCGCAGCCCTCGATGCGAAGACGATCCTTCTTCACGAAGTCGATCACCGCGTCAAAAATAACCTCACGATGATCGGGTCTCTGCTCCGCTTACAGGCCCGAACCATTGATGACCCTATAATCTCGGCGAAGCTGGAGAGCATGCTCGAGCGGGTGGATGCCCTTGCTGTGGTCCATCGGCAGCTTTATCAGTCAGAGGATATCGCCAGGTTCGATATCGGTGGCTTTGCTGAAAACCTTGCCCTGGACGTGGTGGGCTCAAGCGGGCGAATGGATATCACCCTGAATATCGAAGCAGGCCCTCTGCTGATCGAAGCAGTACATGCTTCGGCACTTGGCTTGATTCTGAATGAAATTCTTACGAACGCCATCAAACATGGTTTTGCCAATGGTCGCGGGGGAACACTGACCTTGCTCGTTAGAAATGAGAACGATCGGGGCTTTATCCGGATTTGCGATGATGGGCCCGGATTACCGTCTGCCAAGCGCACGAAAAGCATCGGCACGGCGCTCATAACAAGACTGGCGCGTCAGGCGAAGGCCGAGGCCACATGGAGCGACAACAAGCCTGGAACCTGCGTGACAATAACCTTCCCTCGTAGCACGGTGGTATGATGGTAGGCGTGATGGACGTGTTGATCGTGGAAGACGAAATGCTTCTGGCGATGGATATCGAGGCGATCGTTGAGGACGCGGGCCACCGAGTTCTTGCCGAGGCAGCCTGTCTCAGGGAGGTAGAAGAACTGCCATCGGGCATTACGCCCCAGCTTGCGTTTGTTGATATGAACCTTGCCAACGGATCCAACGGCCTTGAGGTTTGCCACCTGATCCAGACACGATGGCCGGAAACCATTATCGTCTTCGTGACAGCCAACGTGTCCAAGATACCGGCGGATTTCGCCGGGGGACACGGAGTGATCGAAAAGCCGTTTTCCAATGCCGGCATGGTGACCGCGCTCAAATATCTGGCTAACGGCGTCTTCGATCCACCACCTTCGCTCCCTCGACCTTCGAACCTTACCACCTCACCGCATCTCGAAAAACGTTGGGCTGCCACGTAGGCCTCTTCAATGCGCTCCGCAGATTTGGTGCAGCCGATCGCAGGCAAAGAGACAACGCTGTCGTTCACTCTGATAGCCACGGGCTAGAAGAGGTATCCGAAACGGCGAAGCTTCGCTAAAACGGGATTTACGAAGGCGCACGAGACCACGACACATGGCAACTCGCGACCGCTCTAAAGGTCCTGCTATATGTACAATGCGCCAACCAACGATTTTCCACTCGCGCGCGCGACCCCGCAATTCTTGAGCGGCGGGGGAGAGTGCGGGAGGCTTCTGGCTGACCATGATTGGTCTCATACCTCGCTTGGTCCGATAGAGCTTTGGCCGCACTGCCTCACCAGCGCGCTCTCCATCCTTTTGCGATCCCGGGTGCCCATCGTCGTGCTGTGGGGGCATGACGGCGTCATGTTGTACAACGACGCCTACTCGGAATTCGCCGGAAACCGTCACCCGGCCTCGTTAGGTTCGAATGTCCGGGAAAGCTGGCCCGAGCTTGCCGGCTTCAATGATACGGTGATATCCAAGGCCCTTGCGGGAAACACGCTGCACTATCGCGATCAGGAACTGACCATCCTGCGCGGCGGCGTTCCCGAAACGGTCTGGATGGACCTCAACTACTCGCCGGTGGTGGATGAGGCAGGCTTGCCGGCCGGGGTGATATGCTTTCTGGCCGATACGACCGAAAGGGTTGCTGCAGAGCGGCGTGCTGCATTTCTGCTGGCACTTTCCGACGAACTCCGGCCGCTTACCACACCTGCCGATATAATGAACCGAACTGCTGAAAGGCTCGGCGAACTCCTCGACGCAAGCCGGGTCTTCTACGCCGAGATCACCGACGAAGGCATGATGACTGTCGAGCGCGACTATTCGCGCGGCGTGGATTCGATCGTCGGCGTACACTCGCTAGCGTCATTCGGTCCGGATCTGCTCGCCGCCTATCGCGCAGGAGAGCCCGTGGTGGTGCGCAATGTCGGCGGAGACGAGCGTTTGAGCGCTCCGGCCCGCACAGGTCTCACTGCGCGTGAGGTTGGCGCGTTCATCGATGTGGTTCTTTTCAACGAAGCCCGATGGGTCGGGCTCCTCGCAGTCCAATATGCAAGCCCGCGGATCTGGAGCACGGCCGAAGAAAGATTGGTTCAAGAGGTTGGCGAACGCGTCAAGGTTGCGATCGAGCGGGCCCGAGCGGAGCGTGATCGGCTGTGGGACCTTTCGCAGGATATGCTGGCAAGAGCCGACTTCGCCGGGATGATGTCCGCGGTTAATCCGGCCTGGAGCAAGGTCCTGGGGTGGAGTGAAAGCGATCTGCTGACCCGTGCTTATGCCAATTTCATGCATCCCGATGATGTCGGCCCTTCAATGGACGCGATCTCCGGCATGGCGGTGACTGGACAGCCCTCGCGCTTCGAAAACAGGGTGTCCACCCGCGATGGTGGCTGGCGACACATTGAATGGACGGTCGCACCCGAACCGGATGGCGAGAACTTCGTTGCAGTCGGCCGCGATCTTACCGATGCCAAGTCTCGCGCGACTGAACTGGAAAATGCCCAGGAAGCTTTGCGTCAGAGCCAGAAGATGGAAGCCGTCGGTCAACTCACTGGAGGTATCGCCCACGACTTCAACAATATGCTCACAGGCATCATTGGCAGCCTCGATCTCATCCGGCGCAACATTGGCGCTGGAAAGCTGGAACGCGTTGATCGCTACATCGACGCGGCAAACGCATCCGCTCAGCGTGCAGCCGCCCTCACGTCGCGCCTGCTTGCATTCGGCAGACGCCAGTCACTCGATCTGCGTACTCTCGACGTCAACGCGCTGGTTTGCAGCATGAATGAATTGCTGGATCGAACGCTTGGCGAGCAAACCGTTCTCGAAACCCATTTGAACCCGGAACTGTGGGCCGCGTCCTCTGATGCGAACCAGTTGGAAAGCGCTTTGCTCAACCTGTGCATCAATGCTCGCGATGCAATGCCCAGCGGCGGCAAGCTCGTCGTGGAAACGGACAATGTGCACCTCGACGAGCATTACACCATGGACCATCCGGGTCTGGCACCGGGGGATTACGTGGTTCTCAGTGTCAGCGACACCGGGATCGGCATGTCGGCCTCTACCCTCGAGAAGGTTTTCGAGCCTTTCTTCACCACGAAGCCGGTCGGCCAGGGTACCGGCCTAGGCCTGTCGATGATCTACGGGTTTGCCAGGCAGTCCGGCGGACATGTGCACATCTACAGCGAGCTGGGAGTTGGGACGTCCGTCAAATTCTTCATCCCGCGGTCTCACCAGGGCATTGAACCTGTTCACGCCCCGAAGACGAAGACCGTTGGCGGTCAGGGTGAGATGGTGCTGGTTGTTGAAGATGACCCGTCAGTCCGACTCGTCGTCACTGAAGTGCTGTGCGAGATCGGTTATAGCGTCTTCGAAGCGCTCGACGCTGCGAGCGCGCTCCCCATCCTGCAATCGAACAAAGATATCGATCTGCTTATCACCGATGTCGGCTTACCCGGGATAAGCGGTCGCCAACTCGCCGAAATCGCCCGTCAGACCAGGCCCGAGCTGAAAGTGCTTTTCATTACCGGGTACGCTCAGAATGCCGCAGTGCGATCAGGATTTCTGGACAAGGGCATGGACATGATGACGAAGCCCTTTGCCATGGATGCACTGGCAATGAAGATCCGCGATGTCTTCGATGGCTGAACTCGCCGACTAAGTGGACGTGGAGCGCGTGATCTCGGTTTTCTGATAGCTGCGCTACGTTCACCGGGGTTCGGATGAACCTGAACGACTTTAGCTGGACGACAGCGTGATACGCGATTGCAGCTAAGAAAGATGAGGAAGGTGGTCTGCCTAACGAGGAAGTCTGCCCGCAAAAAACCGACAGCTTTTGGGCAGCGATGACATGATAGCCGCCTTTGGCGATGCCAACGCAAAAGAGATGACGCCGATGTGCGCGATGGATGGATTGCTTCCCAGGCGGCCGCCGCGCGGGAAACTACATAGCGCGGTTGCGCCATTCAACTTCTTAAAAACTGGTGGAAATTAATAACTGAAGCCCACCCGTGCCTCCCAATCATACTAAAACCAAGTCACTCGCTCAGACATTTCTGTTCTGGTCGGTTCGGAAGCCGGCGCTACGGACGCATGCGGGTTTTCCCCGATAGCACAATTCAGAAATATCAAGCACCATTATTTGGAAGTACTTGGGACTGCGAATTATGAAGGTTCTCACGGACAAAGAAGCTCTCATGCCGCATTACCACAGTATTGGAAGGGGCTTTGAAGGTCTGCTTGGAACGCGAAATGAAAGCTGACGCAGCGCGTGCTTTCGGATTGCTTTTGGCACTTGCTCCTCTCCCGACGCTCGCGGCACCAACGACACCAGCGGACAGTGAAACGGAGGTAGTTAGCTCCGACACACCCGAGTCCCACCAGGAAGTCGATCAGCTTCACATTCCCGGGTATGACGGAACGCGCGTGGGCGAAACGGCGATCGAACTCGAATTTGCACCTGAGATCGCCTCCCACAATCCGTTAGGGTCGAATTCCCGGACGAGCACATCCACAACCACCGCGCTTACGTTCATGACGACCCAGCCCTTGTCTGACCGGCTTGAAGTAGAATTCGATGCCGGTCCATCCATGTTGTTGGAACATGGGGACATTACGGAATCGGCGGTTGCCGCATCGCTTGAGCTGCGCACGCATCAAAGTCCGTCGGGCTTCGCTGGTTTCGCTCGCTATGAAGTGGCGCACATCATGGATGCTTTCTTCGGCAGCGGCCTCGCCACAGACCAGGCCTTGACGGCGGGCATGCGGTACGGCGCGAATGTCGGCGCCGGCGCAATCGGCGTGGAACTCGCTCCGCGATGGCTGAATTCCAGCAATAACACGGACGATTACCTCGCCGTGGAGCTTTTCATCGACGTCTACTATCCGGTTCTGGATGATGGGTTGGGACTGATTGGCGAAGTCTCGATCGACCGTCGTTGGTACCTGAATGACGACCTTGCGGTACCTGGGAAGCGCAGGGATTGGCGCTTCGAAGGGTTTGCGGGAATTGATATCGCAAACTTGTTGGCTCCTCCGCCCGGCCGGCCGAACCCCCTTCACGCACTCGGCGTCGGGGTGCTTTGGCTGGAGGTCGACTCGAATCTGAACAGTGTGGACCGCTCCGCATTCAAATTCCTGCCTGCCATCACCTTGCGGGCCAATTTGTAACGGTGAAGCCGGAAGCATTCATAGCGCTGAGCGAACAACCTGCGCCGACCATCGAAATTCCATGCCGGGAGACGTAGATGACGAGCAAAGACAATACGATCTCGCTGTTTTCGCTGACGTCGATGGTCGTCGGATCGATGATCGGCGCGGGCATCTTCAATCTGCCGGCGCGGTTCGGCACGGCCACGGGGCCGTTCGGAGCGATCATCGCATGGCTCATCGCCGGCACCGGCATGTATGCCTTGGCACGGGTCTTCCAGGCATTGGCGGAGCGCAAACCTGATATCGACGCCGGCGTCTTCGCTTACGCCAAGGCGGGATTCGGCGACTATATGGGATTCCTCTCCGCCTTCGGATACTGGCTGGGCTCGATCCTGGGCAACGTGTTCTACTGGGTCCTGATCGGCGCGACTCTGGGCAAATTCTTCCCGATCTTCGGGGATGGCAGCTCGGCAGTTGCAATCGGCGTTTCGCTGATCGGCATCTGGGCCTTTCATTTCATGATCTTGCGAGGGATCGAGCAGGCAACCTACATCAACTTCGTCGTCACCATCGCCAAGATCGTGCCGATTCTGGCAGCGCTGCTGCTGATGCTGCTGGCGTTCCACTGGGACACCTTCGCGGCCAACTTCTGGGGCGGCGAAGGGATGCCCGAGAAGACATTGGTGGCACAGGTCCGCGATACCATGCTGATCACGGTCTTCGTCTTCCTGGGTATCGAGGGCGCCAGCGTCTATTCGCGCTTCGCCCGAACCCGTGCCGATATCGGCACCGCGACAATTCTGGGCTTCGTCGGAGTGACCGGCCTGATGGTCGCAGTAACGCTGCTACCCTATGCGGTGATGCCGCAGGCAGAGGTGGCCGGGCTGCGCCAGCCTTCGCTCGCCAGCGCGCTTTCCGCCGTCGTCGGGCCTTGGGGCAGTGTGTTCATTTCAGTCGGCGTGCTGGTTTCGGTGCTGGGCGCCTATCTCGCATGGTCGCTGATCTGCGCCGAAGTGCTTTTCGCGGCGGCCAAGTCACGCGACATGCCTCGGCTCTTTTCGGAAGAGAACCGCAATCGGGTGCCGGCCAACGCGCTTTGGCTGTCCAACATCGTCGTCTCGCTCTTCGTGGTTTCGACATACTGGTCTCAGGACGCCTTCAACCTCATGCTGGACCTGACCAGTGTCAGTGCCCTGCTGCCCTATCTGCTGGTCGCGGGGTACGGCGTGCTGATCGCGCGCCGCCGCGAGGGTTACGGCGCCGAAGCAGGCTCTGCTTCACGCGACCAGTTCATTGCCTGGGTGGCGGTGTTCTATTCGATCGTGATGTTCGTGGCGGCCGGACTGGAGCACGTCATGCTGGTGGCCATCCTGCTGATCCCCGGCACTGCGGTCCTCTACGTCTGGGCCCGGCGCGAACAGGGTGTGCGATTGTTCAAACCGGTCGAACTGGTGATTTTCCTGGTCGTCCTGGCCGCAGGTCTGATCGGCCTGGTCGGGCTGCTGACCGGCCGCATCGTTCCGTGAACTGAAAAAATCTGTTTTTGAAGGAGTGCCTCATGTCCACAGACATCCCTTATGGCGTTCATTCGGAAGTCGGCAAATTGCGCAAGGTCATGGTCTGCGCGCCGGGTCGAGCGCATCAGCGGCTGACGCCGTCCAATTGCGACGACTTGTTGTTCGATGATGTGCTCTGGGTAGATGCCGCCAAGCGCGACCATCTCGATTTCCAGCAGAAAATGCGCGACCGCGGCGTCGACGTCGTCGAGATGCATGACCTGCTGACCGCGACCGTCAAGATACCCGAGGCGCGCAAGTGGATACTGGATCACCGCGTGACCGAGAACGAGGTCGGCCTGGGCCTGCTGACCGACGTGCGAAGCTACCTGGAAGGTCTGCCAGACCGGGAACTGGCCGAGATTCTGATCGGGGGCCTGTCGGTGGACGAGTTCCCGGAAAGCTACTCCGGCGCGCTGATGTCGCTTATTCGCGAAACACCGGGAATCGCGCGATACCTGATCACCCCCTTGCCCAACACACTCTATACCCGCGACACCACCAGCTGGATTTACGGCGGCTGCACGGTCAACCCGCTCTATTGGCCCGCGCGCAAGGACGAGACGTTGCTGACCACGTCGATCTACAAGTTCCACCCCGATTTCGCCGGCAAGACTACGATCTGGCACGGGAACCCGGAAGAGGATCACGGTCTGGCCACCATCGAGGGCGGCGACGTGATGCCGGCGGGCAACCGCACATTGCTGATCGGCATGTCCGAGCGCACCTCGCGCCAAGGCATCGCCTTGCTGGCGCGTTCGCTGTTCCAGCAGAACGTGGTCGACCAGATTCTGGTCGCGGGCATGCCCCGGCTGCGCGCGGCGATGCACCTCGACACGATCTTCACCTTTGCGGACCGGGACTGCGTGCTGATCTATCCCGATATCGTCAACACGATCACGCCCTATATGATCCGGCCCGGCACGAACGGCGGCTTCGACGTGAGGGAAGAAGAAGGCGGCTGGGTGGCGGCGGTCGCACGCGCTCTCAAGGTAGACAACATGCGCGTGGTGGAGACTGGCGGCAGCCACTATATGCGTGAGCGCACACAATGGGATTCCGGTGCAAATCTTGTCTGCGTGTCGCCCGGTGCCGTGCTGGCCTACGATCGCAACGTCTACACCAATACCCTGCTGCGCAAGGCCGGGATCGAGGTCATCACCATCTCCGGGGCAGAACTCGGCAGAGGCCGTGGAGGCGGTCACTGCATGACCTGCCCGATCATTCGCGATGCTGCCGATTAGGCCGATTCGAACTGCTCCTCGGCAGGCAGGGCAACGCCTGCCGAGGAGAAAACCAGCAGGA
Organism: Novosphingobium sp. ZW T3_23; assembly: GCF_044987305.1. NCBI lineage: Bacteria > Pseudomonadati > Pseudomonadota > Alphaproteobacteria > Sphingomonadales > Sphingomonadaceae > Novosphingobium > Novosphingobium sp. ZW T3_23. The sequence goes on along the minus strand of NZ_JBJDRF010000036.1, from coordinate 19,622 downwards.
AACAAGGCCGCGAATTTTTGAGGATTTGCAGAGGAACTTCCTCATGATCCCAAAGAAGAAAGCGATTTTTGGGCCGATTTATCGCTGCCGCCGCGCGGTTTTGACCTGTGCCTTTCTGCTTCAGGCCTGTTCGGAAAGCACCGCTCCCAGTCCGCCGCCAACCCCGGTCAAAGTCTTGACGGTGGGCCGTTCGTCGGCGGCAAATGCCATCGAATTGCCTGGACGGGTGGAAGCCGTCCGCTCCGCGCAGGTGCGTGCCCGCGTCGATGGCATCGTCCTGCGGCGGCTCTATCAGGAAGGATCGGATGTCGCTGCCGGCACCCCCCTGTTCCAGATCGATCCCGGCGATGTGCAGGCGCAGTTGAGACAGGCCAACGCCGGATTGAGCCGCGCGCTCGCCGCCCGATCGGACGCGGCTCAGGTCGTGAAGCGCTTCTCCTCCTTGATCGGCCAGCAGGCGATCAGCGAACTGGAATATGAAAGCGCGCGGAACAACTTGCGTCAGGCCGAGGCAGGTGTTCAAGACGCCCGCGCGGCTCTCGATCGTTCGAAGCTCGCGGCAGGATATGCGACAGTGCGCGCGCCCATTGCCGGCCGCGTGGCGCGCGCGGAAGTAAGCGAAGGCGCCCTCGTGAGTGCCGGAGCGGGCACGCTGATGACGCAGGTCGATCAACTGTCGCAGGTCTATGTCGTGTTCACCAAGTCCAGTTCCGACTTGCTCGATCTGGCGCGCATGACGCGGTCCGGCGAAGTTCGGCTCCCGGACTTGCGGAATATCGAAGTCCGCCTGACCACGGAGAATGGTCAGGACTACGGCGTGGTCGGTCACCTCGATTACGCGGGCCTGGTTGTGCAACCCGGCACGGGAAGCCAGGCGTTGCGCGCGGTATTTCCCAATCCGCGACGCGACCTTCTTCCCGGGCAGTTCGTGCGCGGCGTCCTGCAGGCCGGGATGTTCGTGAATGTGCTCTCGGTGCCCGAACGCGCGGTCATGATCGGCGCCGGTGATACCAGCGTGATCGTCGTCGGCGCAGACAATGTGGCGGAACGCAGGCTTGTCACGCTCGGCGAAGCGCACGACGGAATGTGGATCGTCCGGTCAGGACTGAAGGCGGGCGAGCGGATCGTGGTGGAGGGTTGGCAAACCGTTGTCCCCGGCCAGAAGGTCGCGCCTCAGCCATTCAAGCCGCCCCCCCAACCCGCGCAAGAGTCCGCGCAACAGGCGAGCAGCGAGGGATGAACCGCTTCTTCGTCTATCACCCGGTCTTCGCCTGGGTAATAGCCATTTTCGCTCTGCTGTTCGGTGGGATCGCCATTTCCAACCTGCCGGTCGAGATGTTTCCGAACATCGCGCCCCCTTCCGTCAGCATCTCCACCGCCCTGCCCGGCGCCGATGCCAGCACCCTCGACCGGACCGTGACATCGGTAATCGAGCGCGAGATGAACGCGGTCGACAATTTCCTCTACATGTCCTCCACCAGCCGCTCCAACGGCACTGCCCAGGTCACCGTGACCTTCCAGCCCGGCACTTCACTCGACGTGGCGGTTTCGCAAGTTCAGGACCGCCTGGCGCGTGTGGACTCGCGCCTGCCCGAAGACGTCCGCCGCGCGGGTGTCAGAGTCACCTCATCCTCGTCCGGATTTCTGATGATGATCGCTCTGCGATCGAAGTCGGGGGCGATGTCGCGGGCCCAATTGGGGAACTATGCCAGTAACAACATCGTCGAGGAACTGCGGCGCGTGCCCGGCGTCGGCGATGTGCAGCTGTTCGGCTCGGCCTATGCCATGCGGATCTGGCTCGATCGCGAGAAGCTTGCCGGTTACGGGCTGACGCCGGCCGAAGTGCTGCAGGCCGTGCGCGAGCAGAACAGCCAGACCGCGGCGGGTACGCTGGGCGCGCGGCCCACGGCCTCGGCGGCGGATCTCAACGTGCAGATCGTTACCCAGAGCCGCTTTTCCACGCCGCAGCAGTTCCGGGAAATCATCGTCGCTTCCAATCCCGACGGATCGACCGTTCGGCTCGGAGACGTCGCCCGGGTTGAACTCGGCGAGGACAGCTATGCCATGCATGCCACGCTGAATGGGCAGGAAATGGTCGGCATCGGCGTGCAGCTCGCTTCGGGGGCCAGCGCGCTATCGACGGCATCCGGCGTGCGCGCGCGCCTGCACGAGCTTGAGCGCAGCTTCCCTCCGGACATCGCGTGGCAGACGCCGTTCGATTCCACGCCGTTCATCGTTCGCTCCGTGAACAACGTGATGCGCACGATGATCGAGACGCTCTTGCTGGTCTCGGCCTTCGTCTATCTGTTTCTCCAGCGTTGGCGCGCGATCGTGGTTCCCACACTGATCGTGCCGATCGCCCTGATCGGCACCTGCCTTGGCCTGCTCTTGTTCGGTATGTCGCTCAACTTGCTCTCGCTATTCGCGATGGTGGTGGCGATCGGCATCCTCAACGACGACGCCATCGTCATCGTCGAGAATGTCGAGCGCATCATGGGCGAGGAAGGGCTTGACCCGCGCGAGGCGACGGCCAAGGCGATGGGGCAGATTACCGGCGCCATCATCGCCACCACACTGGTGCTGGTCGCCGTGTTCATTCCGATGGCGTTTTTCCCGGGCGCGAGCGGCGGCGTCTATCGCCAGTTCTCCGTCACCCTGACCATCTCGATGATCGTTTCGACGGTGCTTTCGCTTACGCTCGCCCCCGCGCTTTGCGGCAGCATTCTGCGTCCGCCGCCGGCAAAGGCGGAGGCGGATGACCGGCCGCGGAGCCTGCCGGCGAAGTTCTTCGATCGCTTCAACCGCGGTCTGGAAAGTACCACCCGGCGCTATGTCGGCGTGGTGGAAACGATGCTCCGCTCTCCTGTGCGCTGGTTCGTCGTGTTCCTCGCGATCTGCCTTGCGACCTGGCTGCTGTTCGCACGGTTGCCCGGCGGCTTCCTGCCGACCGAGGATCAGGGCTCGATCTTGATCGGCTACAACGCCGCCCCCGGCGCCACCATGGCGCGCACCGAAGGCGCGGTGACGCAGGCCGAAGCGTTTCTGCTCAAGCAGCCGCAGGTCCGCAACGTCGTCTCGATTTATGGCTTCAGCCTGTTCGGGCAGGGAGAAGGCGCGGCGATGTCGTTCGTGGACCTGAAGCCTTGGGAGGAACGCCCCGGCGCCGACAACTCCGCCGGTGCCCTTGCAGCTCGCGCGAACCGGGCGTTCTTCACCATTCCGGAGGCGACGATGTTCGCCTTCGAGCCGCCCCCCATCCAGGCGCTGGGCAATGCCACCGGCTTTACCATGCGGGTTCAGGATCGCACCGGCACCGGCGAGAACCTTGCAGCACGTGCGCATGCGATCATTGCCGAAGCTGCCAAAAGCCCGATACTGGCAGGCGTCAGGTTCGAAACCCAGCCTTCTCGCCCGCAGCTCTATCTGGAGCTGGACCGGGTCAAGGCGCGGGCGCTGGGCCTGCAAATCGGCCAGATCAACCAGGCCCTGAGCGTCACCTTCGGCTCCGCATATGCGAACGACTTCATGCATGACGGCACCGTCCTGCGCGTGATCGTGCAGGGCGAAGCCTCGCAGCGGATGGAGCCGGGTGACATCTCCGCCCTCCGCGTGCGCAACGACCGGGGCGAGATGGTGCCGTTCAGCGCGTTCAGCACCACCCATTGGACCGCGGGCCCCGCCCAGCTCGAACGCTACAACGGCTTCCCGGCAGTGGCCATTTCCGGCCAGCCCGCCCCCGGCAAATCGAGCGGGGCCGCACTGGACGAGATGGAGCGGATAGCGCGAGAGGTCCTGCCGCCCGGTTATGGCTATGAGTGGACCGGCACCGCCTTCGAGGAGCGCCAGGCAAGCGGCCAGATCGGGGCCCTGCTTGGGCTCTCGCTGATCGTCGTGTTCCTGCTGCTTTCGGCGCTGTACGAGAGCTGGTCCATACCGCTGGCAGTGCTCATGATCGTACCGCTGGGTGTGCTGGGGGCGGTGCTCTTTACCCTGGCGCGCGGCATGATGGCGGATGTCTATTTCAACGTCGGCCTTGTCGCAATCATCGGGCTTGCGGCAAAGAATGCGATCCTGATCGTGCAGTTTGCCCTCGACGAAGAGGCTCGCGGCAAGACGGCGACCGAGGCGGTGAGCCTTGCCGCGCGTCAGCGCTTGCGGCCGATCCTGATGACCAGCCTGACTTTCGTGATCGGCATGGTGCCGCTGGCCATCGCCGTGGGAGCCGGCGCGGCCAGCCGCCGTGCCGTCGGGACCGGCGTCATGGGAAGCATGCTGACGGCGACCGTGCTTGGCATCTTCTTCACGCCGCTGTTCTTCGTATCGGCGCGCAGATGGCTCGGTTCGCGGCGGGCGGAGCGGGATGCCCAGGTCAAACTGAATCAGGCAGAGGAAAGCTAGACGTGCGCCGGCACGCCCTTGCACTCTGCCTGCCTGCGCTGCTGGCCGGATGCAACATGGCGCCCGCCTATGTACAGCCGGAGCTACCGGTTCCGACCGCCTATCCGGAAACGACGCCTGTCTCAGGCGCGCAGGCCAGCGCGATCTCATGGCACAGCTTCTTCGGCGATCCTCAGCTTCAGGCCTATATCGGCTCGGCGCTGGAAAGAAACCGCGACCTTGCGGCCGCCGCCGCACGCATCGCGCAGGCAGAGGCGCAGTACAGGGCTCAGGCCTCGGCCCGGCTGCCCAACGTCGATGCCGGTGCGAGTGCCGGGCGCTCGCGAACGCCGACGGCCATCGGCCCGCAGACCATCAGCGCTTTCCAGGTGCAGTTCGTCGTCTCCAGCTTCGAACTCGACCTGTGGGGAAGAGTGGCCAATCTCACGGAGGCGGCGCGGCGGAACTATCTGGCGACCGTCGATGTGCAGAGGGCCTTGCGGCTCACCCTCATCCGCGACGTGGCCACGGTCTATTACGCCATTCGCGCGGGCGAGGCGGGTATCGACGTGGCGCAGCGCACGCTGGCCAGCCGCCGGAAATCGGGGGAGATCGCCAGACTTCGCCTGGACGCAGGAGTCACCTCGAAGGTCGACTATCAGCAGGCGATGATCCTGATCACGCAGGCGCAGACGCAACTGGCGGATTTGCAGCGCACGACGGATCAGCAGCGCAACCTGCTCCTGCTTCTGGCCGGCGGCCCCATGGCGCAGCCGCTTCCGGATGGATATGGCATAAACGATGCGCACCAGCTGACATTGCTGGACGCTGGATTACCTTCTTCGCTGCTGACGCTTCGCCCGGATATCCTGGCAGCGGAAGAACAGCTTCGCGGTGCCAATGCCAATATCGGCGCGGCCCGCGCGGCGTTTTTCCCGACCATATCGCTTACCGGCATGGCAGGGTTCCTGTCTCCGCAGCTTGGCAACCTGTTCGATGGAGACAGCGGCAGCTGGGCCTTCGGTGGCGGGGCGGGCCTTCCGCTGTTCGACTTCGGGCGCCGCCGCGCCCAGCTGGCGCTAAGCAAGGCGCGCCGGGACGAACTCGTCGCAATCTATCAACGCACCGTGCAGCAAGCCTTTCGCGAGGTGGCCGACGGGTTGGTGGGGCGCCAGCGCCTGCAGGAACAGATCGCCGCCCAGCAGCGCGCGGTGCAGGATCAGCGCGTGTTGGCGGAAACGGCCGAGCTTCGCTACAGCAGCGGCGTCTCGGTCTACCTCGAAGTGCTCGATGCGGAGCGCAATCTCTTCACGGCGGAACAGCAGCTTATCCTGCTTCGCGCGGCGGCGCTGCAGAACGACGTTGCGCTCTATGCAGCGTTAGGCGGCGGGAGCATCTGACGTGGTCGTACAGCTGCCGGTCTCGCGCGGGAAATTCGCGCTCCCCGTCCTTACCGCCATCGTCGTGGGCTCCATGGTGGGCGGCGGCATATTCACCCTGCCGGGATCGCTGGGGCGGGTAGCCGGGCCGCAAGGCGCCATTCTGGCTTGGGTTATAGCCGGGGCCGGGATGTTCGCTTTCGCCCGCGTCCTGCAATTGCTGGCACTGCGTTTGCCTGAGCTTCACGGCGGCATCTACATCTATGCGAGAGAGGGTTTCGGGAACTACGTGGGCTTCCTCTCGGTATTCGGCTACTGGCTGGCCGGTTGCCTGGGAAACTGCACCTATTGGGTAGTGATAAAGGCGACGCTGGGCGCCTATCTCCCGGTTTTCGCCGGAGGCCACAACGTCGCTTCCATCGCCCTTGCCTCGGCGGGCATCTGGACGGCGCACTTCATCATGTTGCGGGGGCCTCCGCAAAGTGCGATGGTCAATCTGGTTTCCACAATCGCCAAGCTCGTCCCGCTCATCGTTTTCCTGTTCGTCCTGGCGGCGGCGTGGAATTTGGAGGTCTTTCAGGCCAATCTGCAAGACAGTGTCGGCGGAACCGGCCTTGGCCAGCAAGTCAAGGCGACGATGCTCGTCACCCTCTACACCTTGCTTGGCGTGGAAGGCGCAAGCGTCTATTCGGCCTTCGCCAGGCGGCGCGCCGATGTCGGCCGGGCCACGTTGCTCGGCCTGCTGGTGGTTACGATCATTCTCGTCCTGGTGACCGTGATGCCCTACGGCGTGATCGCACGCTCCGAACTGGCCGGTATCCGCCAACCATCGATGGCAGGCATATTGAGCGCCGTGATCGGACCCGCCGGAGGTGTGCTGGTCGGTGCCGGATTGATCATTTCGGTATCGGGCGCCTATTTCGCCTGGACCATGATCTGCGCGGAGGTGCTGTTCGTTGCCGCCCATCGCGGCGACATGCCGAAGATCTTCAGACAGGCGAACGGCAACCACGCCCCCGTCGCGGCTCTTTTTGCCAGCAACCTGGTGGTTCAGGCCATGATGATCGCGACGTACTGGTCATCGGCGCCCTATTACATGATGTTGCAATTGACGAGCGAGATGTCGCTGATCCCCTTTCTGCTCACGGCGCTGTTTGGCACCGGTGTGCTGTGGCGCGAAAGAACACGAGGTCTTCACCGGGCCAGGCGCCCTGCAAATCTCATCATAGCGATCTGCGCCGTGGTTTACACGTTACTGCTGGTCTTTGCAGGTGGGTCACGCGCAATAGCAAACACCGCGATTTTCTATTCCATCGGAACGTGCCTCTATATCATCGCCAGCAAGGAGCAGCACCGACGCGTGTTCAACATCTGGGAAAAAGCGATCTTCGCGGGCACACTGATCATCGGCGCATGGGCGGCTGGCGATCTGATACAAAACGGACTGCCAGTGCCCAGCCTTGCCGAATTCAGATCGTAAGACAGGCACGGAAGCTCCGTTCTCGCGGCTACGGGCGATTTTGATGCCCAGCCCGCCGTGAAGAATATCGAGCAGCGGGCCAGCATTGCTGAAGATCGCAAAAGGCGCATGGCCGAACGCCAGCGTTTACCGTTGCAAGCCTTCAGCTGATCAGTACCGCCGGGTTGCGAGATAGGCGCGCGACGTGGCGATTTGCCCAGCTTCATTGCGAGAGTCGTACTCAAACCAGATCAGGTTGGTCTCGGGGCCCGATCTCTTTACGTAAACCGTTCCATCCGGTTCCAGGGTCACGTCAAGTTCGGAAGCGAATTTCTGAGGGGTATGAACTGCGACGAGCCGGTCGGTCAAAGCGAAGACACTAATCGCGATGCCGATCGTGGGATCGCTATAGACGAAATTAGCCAGCGTATACCGCGTCGGGGCATAAGGCAGCCAGTCGGGAACGGCGATGAAGCTACCCGTCGCCGTGTCCGGACGCGGGATTTCTTCGAACTCCGCAAACGCCTTCATCAGCGCGTCGACGGTTAAGGCGTCCAGCCTTGCGGCGTCCGAAGGGCGGCAACTGCTATTCGAGAATTGCCATTTCAGTTCGGGGAGCACCGTTAACCGCATGTCGTATTCAATCGCTACGATGCGATCGGGGCCGGTCAGGTGGCGGTCCACAGCTTGGCCGAAGCGTGCGATGAGTTGCGCGCCGGCGCACCTACCTTCGGCGTCAGTCCGCGTAGCGATTTTCGAGCGTTCAAGTATCTGTCGCACGGAGGCGGCGTCGTTTAAATCTACTGGTCTGAGCCCGAGGTTTCTACCAGCTATGAGTAAAGCCTGTGCCCGGTTTGATGCCCAAGCGTGGGCGTGATGGCAACAAGCGGGTTTGGGGTTAACCCCCAACCCGGTTTGCCGACTGAACTGGCTCCTATCTCGGCCGGGGTTCTGTTCCCCAGGCTCGAGTGAGGCCGGAAGTGGTTGTAGTCGTGCCGCCATTCCGCCAGGATCTGGCGAGCATGGCCAAGGCTGGAGAACAGCGTCTCGTTCAAGCATTCGTCACGCAGTCGAGCGTTGAAGCTCTCGATGAAGCCGTTCTGCTGCGGCTTGCCTGGCGCAATGTAGTGCCCCTCGATGTCGCGATCCCGCGACCATCGCAGGATAGCCATACTGGTCAGCTCGCTGCCGTTATCACTGACCACCATGGCTGGCTTGTCCTGACGCTCGAGAATGGCGAGCTCGAGTTCGCGGGCAACGCGCAAGCCTGAGATCGAGGTGTCGGCGACGAGAGCCAAACACTCCCGGCTGTAGTCATCGACCAGAGCGAAGATCCTGAACCGGCGCCCACAAACGAGGGCGTCGGACACGAAGTCGAGGCTCCAACGCTGGTTCGTCCCCTGAGGGATCGCCATGGGTGCCCGCGTGCCCAAAGCCCGTTTGCGTCCACCGCGCCGGCGCACCTGCAGGCGCTCCTCGCGATACAATCGCCGGAACTTCTTGTGGTTCATCGTCCATCCTTCACGGCACGGCAGCCAGTGCAAGCGGCGATAGCCGAACCGACGCCGCTGCCCGGCCAACTCGCGGATGCGTACCCGTGCCGCAGTATCGTCCGACGGGTGGCTGACGTAGCTCACGCTCGTTCGATCCACGCCCAGAGCCTCGCAAGTCAGGCGCTGGCTCACCTCGAAGACTTCCTGGAGGTGAGCCACCGCCTGACGCTTCGCTCCAGGCGTCAGAACTTTTTTAGACCGATCTCCTTGAGCATGGCGTTATCCAGCATCGCGTCGGCCAGAAGACGCTTCAGCCGAGCGTTCTCCTCTTCCAGCGAGCGCAGCCGTCGGGCCTCGGAGACATCCAAGCCACCATACTTGGCCTTCCACTTTTAAAACGTCGCTGAGCTGACCCCGTGGCGGCGGCACACATCCGCCGTCGCCATTCCAGCCTCCTGCTCCTTCAGCACGCCGATGATCTGCTCTTCTGTGATCCGAGCGGTGCCAAGACGTAGACCCGATCATAGGTCTTCGACTGGGCTGCGTAGATCGTCTCCGCGTAACAGGGACAGCCAATCACCATGCTTTTTGAACCGTACGATCTGGGTACTATCACCCTCAAGAACCGCATCGTCATGGCCCCAATGACCCGCGCTCGGGCATTGGACGCCGTGCCGGATGATCTTACCGTACTCTATTACAGCCAGCGTGCGACCGCTGGTTTGATCATCAGCGAAGGCGCGCCCGTCTCGATCGAAGGCTGCGGCTATCTCTTCAATCCCGGGCTATACACGCCGGCGCAGGCAGCGGGCTGGCGCCGCGTGACAGACGCAGTGCATGCCGAGGGCGGTCGGATTTTCGCGCAGCTCTGGCACGTCGGCCGCGTCTCGCACGTCTCGCTCCAGATCAATGGCGCGGCACCGGTGTCCTCCGCTGCGACATCCGGCACCAACGTCTGGGCTTTCGGCCGCGACGAGGCCGGGAACGCAGCGACGCTCGCGGCAAGCCCGCCGCGCGCGCTGGCAACCCGCGAGGTCGCGCGGATCACGCATGATTTCGTCCGCGCGGCCCGCTTGGCAATCGACGCCGGCTTCGACGGAGTCGAACTACACGGCGCCAATGGCTATCTATTCGAGCAGTTCGTCAATGGCGCCCTCAACCGACGCACCGACCGCTATGGCGGATCGATCGAGAACCGCCTGCGCTTCATGCTCGAAACGCTTGACGCCATTAGCGCAGAAATCGGCAGCGACCGAGTGGGAGTACGTGTATCACCGTTCGGGCGCCTGTACGGCATGGAGCCCTATGCCGACGAGGCGGAAACTTGGGTAACGCTGGCGGCGGAATTTGAGCAACGCAAACTGGCTTATGTCCATCTCAGCGACCAGCTGACAATCGGTGCCGAGAAGATGCCCGAGGGCTTTGCGCATACATTTCGCAAGACTTATACCGGAACCCTGATCGCTGCCGGCGGATTCGTGAAAGAGACCGCGGAGCAGGCGCTCCAGTCCAGCGATCTTGATCTGATCGCCTTCGGTCGTCCGTTCATCGCGAACCCCGATCTGGTTGAGCGGATGCAGAACGATCAGCCGATTAACAGCCCTGATCGCGCGACATGGTACGGCGCGTCGGGTGAACGGGGCTATACCGATTATCCGACCTGGGCCGAAAAGAAGGTCGAGCAGGATGCCTAACACCGGTACGCCAGCGAGGCTCGCCTTTTGCCCCTGCTCGACATCGAGGAAATCCGACAATTGCGCATCCGGTATGCCCATTGTCTCGATAGCGCCGATTTCGAAGGGTTGGAGCAGGTGTTCACCGCAGATGCCGTGGTGGCGGTGACGACCGGAGAGATGGTCGGTCTCCCCGCCATCAAGGCCGGTTTAGCCGAAGCATACCGGCTCTATGATCGCGACGGGCGCAAGCATTACCCCTTCGTCCATGCGATCACCAACCACGAGGTCAGTGTTACTGGCAGCGAGGCGACTGGGCGTTGCTATTTGATCGATTTCGAGACCGCGTCCAAGCCGGATCCCGCCCCCCTCCTTTTGCTCGGCATCTATGCAGACAAGTATCGCCGGGTAAGCGGCGCTTGGCGGATCGCGGCCACTCGCCTCGACGTCGTGTGGGGCGGCTGATGGCGTACGCTTGAACGTCCGGGCGAGGCTGCAAGCCATGCTGTGTACACACCGCCCCACCCGCTCCCAAGATTTCGTCCGCCGACAGATTACGAGCGAACGATTGCCCACGAGCGCCCCCATACCCTTTTACAGGGCCGGACCATCAGATCCCGGCGGCCTTGTTGCGACTGATTTGCAAATAGGCTATCGATCCCGTGCTATGCGCTGAGCTTTCTGAGCGAGCCGCTCGTTTTCTAAAATTTCGCTATAACCGGCTACCTGAAGATGAACTGGACGTCCCATCCCACACCCCACATCCTGCTCAGCGGCGGGCATGCAGGGTTTGATGAGGAAGAGCGAGCGGTGGAAACGCTGGAAGGAGGCATCAAGCTGGCCTTCCTGATCGAAGGCAGCTTTACACTCGATGTAGACGGTGCCGGGCCGCAGATACAACGCGCGGCTGAAACCAGTCTGTTCATCAGTAGCCGCCCTTGGCAACTCGATCACAGTTTTGAACAGGGCTGCCGGCTCCATTATCTCACACTGTTTGTGGACGCTGCTCTGGTCAGCGACGTGTTTGATGGCGATCTTCCTGACGCGAGAGACGTACGGCACATTCGCCGTGCGACCCCGTTGGCGATGGCCAGCGTGGCGAACTCCATCCTGCACGGCCCGTTCAACGGCGCTGCCGGTCGCCTGCATTCTGCCGGCAAGGCGCTGGAGCTGGCTGCATTGGCGATCGACCTGCTGGGATCATCGGCTCCGGCACGTGAAGTGGCGCTTGCCAGTGCGGCTGAGGCGAAGCGTATCCGTGAACTGCACGCCTATCTGCGCGAAAACTGGCGCGATGCGCCGACTCTCGATGTCCTCGCCCGGCGGTTCGGATTTGGCTTGCGCACAATGACCGCCGGCTTCCGGAGGCTGTATGGGTACTCGATCAGCGAGCATCTGCGCGAACTGCGCCTTCGCGAAGGCTGGCGGCTATTGGATGCGGGAATGTCGGCGACGTTGGCAGCCGAAGCCGTGGGTTACACGCTGCCCCACTTTACCACGGCCTTTGCGCGCCGCTTTGGCGTGACGCCCGGAACGATCGCCCGCCATGGGACGCAGGGTATGAAAATCTGAAAATTCCCGCCGTAAATCGAAAAGACACGGCGAACTTGAAGAGGTAGGGGCAACCCTATTGATAATCGTTCGCATAAATGGGGTTTTCCGAGATGTCCGCTTCCTTCCGAACAGCGCTTCGCGCTGGCTGCGCGCTTGCCTGCCTGTCCGGTGCTCTTTCATCCGCATCGGCGCGGGCCGAAGAAGCTAGTGACGGTAGTTCGGCATCGGAGATTGTCGTCACAGCCGCCTTGCCCGAAGGTGTCGGCGTTGGCACCAAGCTGCCGCTTACGATCGCGGAAACACCGCAGACCATCAGCATCATCACGCGCGTGCGTCTCGACGAACAGCGCCTCATCACGCTTGACGACGTGATGAAGAACACGCCGGGCGTCACGGTGCAGCCGGGCACGCGGTTGCGCACCGCTTATTACTCGCGCGGCTTCGTGATCGACACACTCAATTTCGACGGCATCCCGACCTCCGGATGGAATGAGGCGGTGAATACCGAGGACATGGCGATCTACGAACGGGTTGAACTGCTGCGCGGCGCCAGCGGCTTGCTGCAGGGCACCGGTAATCCATCGGGAACGATCAATCTCGTGCGCAAGCGTCCCGGACGGGATCTCAAGGCAGAAGCGACCCTTAGCGCCGGCAGCTGGAACAACTACCGCGCAGAGGGCGACATCTCGATCCCGCTTACCGCTTCAGGCGATCTGCGCGCGCGGATGGTGGGCGTCGCCGAAGACCGGGACTATTTCTATGACAACGGCCACCGCCGCAAGTTCATGGCCTATGGCACGCTCGAATGGAACGTGACGCCGGACACGGTGCTGGCAGCGACGATCAAGTGGCAGGACGTGCGCGACAAAGGCATATCCATGGGCATACCCCGCTATGCAGACGGTGGAACGCTGGCCATCCCCCGATCGCGCAGCACTGCGGCGGATTGGTCCACCCGAGACTGGAACAACGTGCAGATGTTCGCCGAGCTGCGGCATAATTTCGGTGGAGACTGGGAGGGCAAGCTGGCGGTCAGCCGGATCGTCGGTGACAGCGACATGACCTATGCCGCCGCGTACGGCGCGGTTAGCCGGACAACCGGGCTTGGCCCCATCGTCTATGGCGGCGCCTATGATTTCCGCAACCGCGAGACGGATCTGGACGGCTATGTCTCGGGCGGGTTCGATCTGTTCGGCCAGCACCATCAGGTGATCCTTGGCGCGAACTACTGGGACGGGCGAACCCGGCAAACCTCGTACAGCCTGCCGGGCCTCGGCCAGTCGGTGGATCTGTTCTCCGACAATCCGATCACCGTTGCCGAGCCGGCGACGAAGACCTGGGCCGGTGTGCAGACTACCAACACGAAGCAATATGGCGGCTATGCCGTGCTGCGGCTCAAGCTGGCGGACCCCTTGACCCTGATCGGGGGCGGCCGGGTCAGCTGGTGGGAAACCGAGACGATCCGGCAGGCGACCATCGGCGGCCCGCTGACACCGACCGGCGCTTACAAGGTCAGCCGCGAGTTCACGCCCTATGGCGGCCTCGTCTGGAAAGTGGGCGGGCCTTTCAGCCTCTATGCCAGCTATGCCTCGATCTTTGCGCCGCAAAACTATCTCACCTATGAGGGCGATGTCCTCGATCCCGTTACCGGCAGCAACATCGAGGCGGGCATCAAGGGCGAATGGCTGGGCGGCAAGCTCAACGGGTCGCTGGCGCTGTTCCGCATCCACCAGTCGAACCGTGCACAGCTCGACCCCGACCATCCGTGCGTCACCGGATCGACCTGCGCATACATTGCCGACGGCAGGGTTTCCAGCAAGGGTATCGATGCCGAACTGCAGGGCGAACTGACACGCGACTGGACGATTCAGGCAGGCTACACTTATGTCGACACTGAATATCTGCGCGATCGTACCGCCACAGGCGCCGCCAGCAGCAGCGAGGGCACCGCGTTCGCCTCGTTCACGCCGCACCACATGGTGCGTTTCTGGACGCATTACCGACCGTCTGCGATGGAGGGCAAGCTGGGCCTGGGCCTCGGCGTGAACTGGCAGAGCAGCTATTACCTCGTCAGTTCGGGTGTGAAGATGACTCAGGGCGCCTATGCCGTGGTGGGCCTGCGCACCGATTATGCGATCACTCCCAAGGTCGATCTTGGCCTCAATGTCGATAACTTGTTCGATAAGCGCTACTTCGCCTCGATCGGCGGCACTCAGTGGAACAACTGGTACGGCGATCCGCGCAGCGTAATGGCCACGCTCCGGGTCCGGTACTGAAGTGGGGGTCACCGTCTTCCCTGCCGTCGAGACGCTGGTCCGTCTGGATGCTGCCGGGCGCGCCGCGTGCCCGCTGCCCCGCACTCCCGAGGCGTGGCGGGAAATCAACCGGGCGACGGGTGAACGCATCGTCGGAATGGCGACGCCGGTCGATCCGACAGATTTGCACCCCGACACATGGGAAATGCACCCTGATGGGGACGAGGTACTTTTCCTGCTCGACGGTGCGATCGATGTCGCGCTTGCCGGAGAAGGCGAGACGCAGACCGGTCTGGTGTCTCTGGCCTCAGGGCAGGGATGCGTGGTCGCGCCGGGCACCTGGCACCGCCTCCTCTTGCGCGAGCCGTCGCGGTTGCTGTTCGTGACTCCTGCGGGAGGCACCCGGATGCGGCCTTGCCGAGACGTCTCGTGAAACTGCGGCCGACCTTATGGAAGGCGCATCGCTGGATCGGCCTTTTCTGTCTGCTGCCGATTACGCTGGTGCTGCTCAGCGGCATCGCGCTCCTGCTCCTGCCACCCTGGGATGCGGCCTATACCTCGCCTACAGCGCCTGCGGGCATCGATCGCGCGCTTGCCGATGCGGGCAGAGCAGTGCCCGGTGCCGAGGTACAGTTGGCATTGCCGCCTGCGTCGACCGGCGCCGGTTGGACGATCGTCCTCAATGGGGCCGACCATATGTCAGGGACCGTACTTTTCGATGGCGACAGCGGGGTGATCAGCACCCCGACCAGCAACGGCAGTTCGCCCCGCACCCGGTTGCTCGATCTGCATAACGCCTTGCTGCTGGGAGCGGGCGGCAAGATCCTCGTTCTGCTGACCGCTTTCGGCGTGATTGTGCTGGCGGTGTCTGGGTTCGTAATGATGCGTGGGCGGCTGCGGGTATTGAGACGGAAGCCCTGGCATGGTGCTTCGCCTTCCGTTTCCCTGCACAAGTGGGCCGGACTGGTCGGCATGGCGATGCTGCATCTATGGGCGACGAGTGGCACACTTCTGCTGGGCTTCAAGATGCTGAGCGGACGCAGGCCCGCGCCATCAGCGGTGGCTGCCTCGGAATCGCCCCCGCGTGTCGCTCTGGCGGCCCGAACTGCTCTGACTGCAAAGCCGGGGACGGAGATCATGGGTATCATGCCGGGGGACGGCAGCGGGCCGGTAACCGTCATGTTGCTGGATCGCTCGGCGTGGTCCTGGGCAAAGTCCAGCTCACTCGCTTTTGACCCACACAGTGGCACTGTCCTACCCGATCGCCCGCAGCCGGGCTTCATGAAAGTGATGATCGCCGCCAAGTCCCTGCATATCGGACTATGGAGCAGCGGTGTCGTGCGTGTCATCTATCTGCTGCTGTCCCTGCTCCCTGTTACGCTTGTCGTTACCGGAACCCGCCTCTGGCTGGCCCGTCGACCGCTACGCCGCAAAGCAATCGAAAGACTGTCCTGATGCCGTTTATGCCGCTTTCGCGCGACCTGCGCCTGCTCTGCGTCATCGGCTTGCTCTATATAACGCAGGGCATACCGATGGGGCTGGCGATGGAAGCCCTGCCCACGCTTCTGCGCCGCGACGGCGCTCCCCTTAGTGCGCTGGCCTTCCTACCGCTGGTAGGTATTCCCTGGATCATCAAATTCCTGTGGGCGCCATGGGTCGATAATCACTGGTCCCCGCGTCTCGGCAAGCGGCGTAGCTGGATCCTGCCGATGCAGGGCGTAATAGTAGCCTGCCTTCTCGCCGCCGCCCTGGTAGGCTTCGAAGCGGCGGGCTCACGCATCGCCATCGCCCTTTTCACGCTCGCTTCGCTGGCATCGGCAACGCAGGACACCGCTACCGACGGGCTGGCCGTCGAGAATTTCTCAGGTCCGATGCTGGCGCGGGCCAATGCGGTTCAGGTCGGTGGCACGATGGTGGGCTTCTTTCTGGGCGGTGGTGGTTTCCTGATCATTTCCGGACTGTTTGGACGCACGGTTGGTATGGTTGGCTTGGCCGGTATTGTCGCGATGGCGCTGCTGCTGGCAGCGCTGTGGCACGAGCCGCAGGCACCGCGGGAGCAGGCCCGAGAATCTGCAAGCCTGAAGCGGTTTCTGCGTCGTCGGGGAGCCTTCCGCATTCTCGCGCTGGCGCTGCTGGTTGCCATGAGCGCCAGTGCCACCTTTGGCTTGTTCAAGCTGCTTCTGGTCGACCGGGGGTGGAGCATGGAGGCTATCGGTCTGGTCGGGACGACGGGCGGCGCGGTGACGATCCTGATCGGTTGCGGCGGGGGCGCGTGGCTGTTGAACAGGGTGGGATTGCGATCGCTGCTGACGGCAGCGGGGGTGTGCCTCGTCGTATCCGCAGCGACATGGGCGCTCATTGGATCGGGCGTGATTGCGCTGTCGATGCCGTTGGTTCTCGTCGCTGTGGTCGCCGGATCCATCGGCAGCGGCGCGGGCTCGGTGGGTGCGATGACCTGGGCTATGCACTTTGCATCACAATCCCATCAGGCCGGCACCGACATGACGGCGGTACAGAGCATGCGCGATGCGGGAGAGATCGGCGCGGGCGTGGCAGGCACCGCGCTTGCTGCCTCGTTGGGGTATGGCATCGCCTTTGCCATGCCGGTATTCCTTGCGCTGTCCTTGGTCTTGGTCGTGTTTACCCGCAGCAACGATAATAGGGACGTTCCGCCTCCACGATCGAAATAGCACCTGTCAGGCAAGCGTTTACCGACCACTTCCGCCCTACCACGACGTTCAGCGGCGATTATCGAGTTAGCTGCGGACCGTCTGCTTCTCAATCCAGCATACGCAAGCAGGGCCAACGAGCCCGAGAGAACGCATGCTTGTTCACATCAACGGCGGTCCCAACCCTGGGATTTAAAGCGCCCCGAAAACTAGTGGCAGTGCCGCGTGAGATCGCGGGCAGAATTAACCACATGCCTCCGTCGATATGGGCACGAAAATTGAAAGCGAAGTTCATGGCTCTGCTGACGCGTCAGACTTCACCTGATTTTCAAATTAGCTCGACGCGGTGCTGGATTGGAGAGCGTTAAATATATTCGGTTGTCACGCGAACGACGGCCGAGCATGATCGCAAATGGCGGACAGGCCCAAATGGGCGAGTCCATGTGCATGATCTATTTCCTGTGCCGTCTCTGCGCGATAATCTCGTCAGCGGTTGAGCGCGCTCCCTCCCACAGAATTCCGTTTGATGAGTGCCAACCCGGTTCGGCTTGCATTCCGAAAAAGGAACAGCGAGTATGACCGTTCACAGCCGTCACGAGCCGAACAGCTCGGGCAGGATGGGCACGCCGCCCCTTGAGATCACCTCTCCCGGAGGAAGCCGTAATCCTCGGCTACTTGCGTTTGTACGCGTTCTCGCCCGGCAGGCTGCTCGAAAAGCCTATTTCAATGAGCTGACGGAGCGCCACCCACCTGACTCCTGATGCTGGAGGTCTTGCTGTGAAGGTTGCCATCTACGCCCGCTATTCGTCCGATAACCAGCGTGACGCGTCCATCGCGGACCAGTTGCGGATCTGCCGACTGCACGCCGAAAAGTCGGGCTGGCAAATCGTCGAGGAATATACGGATCACGCCATATCCGGCGCCTCGTTGCTGCGTCCCGGCATCCAGGCCTTGATGGCAGATGCGGCTCGTGGCCATTTCGATCTCGTGCTCGCGGAAGCCTTGGATCGTCTGTCCCGCGATCAGGAGGACATAGCTGGCCTGTTCAAAAGGATGGCGTACGCCGACATCAAAATTCTCACACTCTCAGAAGGCGAGATAACGCACCTTCACATCGGTCTGAAGGGGACAATGAACGCGCTGTTCCTCAAGGACCTTGCCGACAAAACGCGCCGTGGTCTACGTGGCCGCGTGGAGCAGGGCAAATCCGGCGGTGGCAACGCATATGGCTACGACGTTGTGAAGGCTCTCGATGATCACGGAGAACTTGCCCGAGGGGCTCGCACTGTCAATGAACCCCAAGCCGAGATTGTTCGACGAATCTTCCAGGAGTACTGCGCCGGAAAATCGGGGCGAGCCATCGCCGTCGATCTGAATGAGGAAGGCATACCCGGTCCAAGCGGAGGGGCTTGGGGCTTTTCCACAATCAGCGGCAATCCCAAGCGCGGAACTGGGATTCTCAACAACGAGCTCTACATCGGAAAGCTTATCTGGAACCGCCAGCGTTTCATCAAGGATCCAGACACGGGAAAACGTCAAGCTCGACCGAACCCCGAAAGCGAGTGGATCACTCAACCCGTCCCTGAACTACGCATAATCAGCGATGAGCTCTGGGAATTGGCCAAGGGCCGACAAGCATCATTGGCGCTCGAAGTTGTCGATGGTGTTGTCGACAGGAGCCGACCTCGCAACAGAGCTAAGTACATGCTGTCGGGCTTGATGCGCTGTGGTTGCTGCGGGGGAGCCTACACGCTCGTTTCGTCGATCCATCTCGGCTGCGCCTCTTCTCGGAACAAGGGAACGTGTCACAACCGTGCGACCATCCGTCGAGACAAACTGGATAGCCGCGTTCTGCATGCACTCCGCCATCATCTGATGGATCCTTCCCTCTTCGCAGAATACTGCGAGGAGTTTACCCGGGAGATGAACCGGCTCCGAAAAGACGCTGGCAAAGCCATCGCTGCTGCACAGACAGAGGTGAAGAAGATCGACCGCGATCTCGACAAGCTGGTCGACACGATCCTGCGCGGCGCAAACGCGGAGAAGATCAACCAGCGCATGCTCGTGCTTGAAGCAAGGAAGCGTGATCTTGAGGCCCAACTCACCGCAGCGAAAGAACCGACACCGATCTTACACCCCAGCATGGCTCATCATTATCGAGAGCAACTGGACACCCTTGCCAGCGCGTTATCTGAGGCGGACGATTGCAATCGCCTCAACGCTGAGGAGATCATCCGCTCCTTGATAGAAAGAGTGATTCTCACCCTCGAAGGCGACGAACTCGTGGTTGAGGTTCAAGGCGACCTGGCCGGAATCCTGACAATCGCAGCACAACGCAAAAAGCCCGCTAGAAAGGCGGGTTCTAAGAAGGGGGCGAAGTCTGCCGATATTTTGCAATTTGCTTTGGTTGCGGGGGTAGGATTTGAACCTACGACCTTCAGGTTATGAGCCTGACGAGCTACCGGGCTGCTCCACCCCGCGTCACCATTGGGGCTGATGTTTTCAGCCCGGAAGCGTGTTTGTTTTCCGTTCCGACTGCGCCGGACTGGACGGCGGGCTGCTCCACCCCGCGTGCGGCTTTGTTGCGTTCTTTTGGAACGCGAAGAGGGCCTGCGAGGGCCCTCTTTTGGGGCACAGTTGTGCCCTTTGTCATTGTGATGGGTTTTTATCGGCACGCCGGCTTCAATGCCTGGCGACGTCCTACTCTTCCAACGCTTGAGCGTTAGTACCATTGGCGCTGTCAGGTTTCACGGCCGAGTTCGA